>JBDTSO010000094.1:0-8980 GCA_039931085.1 Acidobacteriota bacterium
TTAATGAATCTATTATCGTTGGTGTTACGACTTATATTCTTGTAACACCAATTTTGAATTCAGGAGTTTGAAAAATGCTAAAAACTTTACGATGTTTCACCGCGATAATATTTTCGTTTATCGGATGTGCAATGTTTGTCCAAGCGCAATCGGCGACGGCGACTTTGAGCGGAACTGTGGTAGATGAACAGGGCGCGTTGGTTTCCGGCGCGAGTGTAAAAATCACCGATCAGGCGAAGGCGTTTGAGCGGAGTGTAACGACAAATGACGAAGGTTTTTTTAGTTTCGCGCAGCTTGCGCCGAGCGATTATGTTCTGAGTGTCGCGCAAAGTGGATTTGCAACTTCAAATTCGAGCGTCGTGCTAAACGTCAATGACCAAAGTTCAATCAAAATCCAATTGAAAGTAGCCGGTGCGGATGAATTTGTTAATGTCGAAGCTCCGATTATTACCGAATCACCGGCGGTTTCGACGGTGATTGATCGGCAGTTCATCGAAAATCAACCTTTGAACGGCAGAAGTTTTCAAAATCTCGTCGAACTTTCACCGGGTGTGATAATTGCGCCGTCGAATCTGCCGAATCCGGGTCAATTTTCAGTCAATGGACAAAGAACGGGTTCAAATTATTTTACGGTTGACGGCGTTTCGGCGAACTTCGGTTCGACGGCTTCGGTAACGCTTTACGAAACGGCGGGCGGCGGTGTGCCTTCGTATTCGGCTCTCGGAACGACGAGCAGTTTGGCTTCCGTGGACGCGGTGCAAGAGTTTTCGATTCAAACTTCGACTTATGCGCCTGAATTCGGTCGTCAGCCCGGAGCGCAGATTTCGCTTGTAACTCGTTCGGGAACAAACGAATATCACGGCTCGGTTTTCGATTACGTCCGCAACGATGTTTTTGACGCGAATAATTTTTTTGACAATGCCAACAGCTTTGAAAAACAGGCTTTGCGGCAGAACGATTTTGGCGGCACATTCGGCGGACCGCTGCCTTTTTTGAATTTCGGCGAAGGCGTTCCGGTTTATAATTCAGGCAAAGACCGGACGTTTTTCTTTTTATCTTACGAAGGTTTGCGTCTTCGTTCGCCGGGACGCACGGACAACGATTTGGAAGTTCCAACGGCTACGGTGCGAAATAACGCAACGGGCGTTTTGCGCGATATTCTCAACGCGTTTCCGTTACCGAATCGAACTTTCAGCGCGGCGGAAGAAGCCGACGGCGTTGTGCCGTATTTTTCCAATTTTACAAATCCGTCAAGACTTGACGCAATCAGTTTGCGTATTGACCACAAAATAAATGACCGATTCTCGATTTTCGGCAGATACAATTACGCGCCTTCGGAAGATCAGCAGCGAGCGAGATTTTGCGCGGCAAGCTGCGTTGCTGACTTGATTTATAAAACGCAGACTTTCACCGCCGGCTCGACGCAGATTTTTTCGCCGCGGCTGTCAAATGATTTGCGCGTTAATTTCTCGAAATCGAAGGTCAATCAAACATATTTTATAGACGATTTTGGCGGCGCGATTGTTCCGCCGCAATCGAGTCTTTATCCTTCATTTATAAATCGCAATAGCGGTTATTTTTACTTTGAGGTCAATCCACCCGGCTCGAATACTCTGAGCGACGGGCTTTTTTCGGATAATAAACAGCGGCAATTCAATATCGTCAATACGACCTCGTATTCGTTTAGCGGACACGCGCTGAAATTCGGCGTGGATTATCGCCGCTTAACGCCGGTTTCATTCAGCGGAACTTACAAACGCGCGTTTTTGCCCGATAGCATTCAAGATGTCATTAACAATGTTCCGACATTCGCGCAGATTATCGCGCCGCAGGTTATTTTGCGTCCGATTTATCACAATTTTTCGGTGTTCGCGCAGGACACTTGGCGCGTCAATCCGCGTCTGACGCTGACTTACGGCTTGCGTTACGAAGTTGTTCCCGCGCCGGATGAAGAAAACGGCAATCTGCCTTTGACGGTTTTGGGTTTACAGGAAGGCGCGAATTCTTTGGCGAATCTTTCGCTTTCGCCGACGCGCCAGCGGTTTTATGAAACGACTTATAACAATTTCGCGCCGCGTGTTGGCGCGGCTTATCAGATTTTCGATAAAACAATCGTGCGCGGCGGTTTCGGTGTGTTTTACGATTTGGGTTACGGTTTTACAGGTTCGGCATTCAGCACGGGAATTTTGCCGTTTTCAAATACGTTGACTTTGCCGAGCGTTACTTACGATTCACCGGCATTTCAACAGCAAGTTCCGCCGGTTAGTCTTAATCCGCCGTATTCGAGAGTTTTCGCTTATCAGCCGAATTTCAAATTGCCGTATACTTTAGAATACAATGTTGCCGTCGAACAGGCTTTCGGGAAAAGCAACACGATTTCGATTTCTTATGTCGGCGCGAACGGCAGACGGCTCGGACGAGTCGAAACACTGCGGGCTTCGACGGGAAATTTCCGGCGGCTGGAGTTGGTGACGAACGGCGGTTTTTCAAATTACAATGCGCTACAGGCGCAGTATCAGCGGCGTTTTTCGCGCGGATTGCAGGCTTTGGTTTCTTATACTTTCGGCAAATCGCTCGATAATGTTTCCGAAGAAACGCAGAACAATCTGCAGTCGCCGACCGGACGTTTCGATCCGCGATTCGATTACGGCGCGTCGAGTTTTGACGTGCGCCACGCTTTTAATGGCGCGATCAGCTATGAAATTCCGTCGCCGTTTAAAAATAATTTGGCGCGAAAAATTTTCGGTGGATTCGGCATTGACGCGATTTTTCGCGCTCGCACCGCCACGCCTGTCAATCTCGTTTCCGGCGCAAATTCGCTCGGACTCGGCGTAACGACGATTTTGCGTCCCGATTTAGTTCCGAATCAACCGATTTATATTGAAGACAACACCGCGCCGGGCGGCAGACGTTTTAATCCTTTGGCATTTGACCGTGCCGCGCCGTTGGCTCAAATGCGACAGGGAACTTTGGGCAGAAATGTCCTGCGGGGATTTCCGGCGCGGCAACTCGATTTATCTTTGCGGAAACAGTTTAATTTGACGGAACGGATAAAATTACAAATTCGCTCCGATGGTTTTAACGTCTTCAATACGCCGAATTTTGCGAATCCGTCGGGCGTTCTTGGCACAAATTATTTGACGAGTTAGACATTCGGACGCGCCGCGAGAACTTTGAGTTCTGGTTTGGGCGGTCTGAGTTCGCTGTATCAAATCGGCGGACCGCGCTCGTTTCAACTTTCGGCAAAAATCAACTTTTAAACATTCATTCAAGGAAAAACTTATGACAAAAAAATTTTTTACAAGTATTGTTTTCGCGCTTTTATTCTGCGTTAATAATTTCGCGCACGAATATTGGTTTGAGCCGGAAACATTTTTTCCCGCGCTAAATCAAAAAACTGCCGTTCATTTATACGTCGGCGACGGTTTGATTAAAGATCGGGAAGAAAGAGTTTATCAAGCGGAAAAAACCGATTTGTTTCAACTTTTTTCAACTTCTAAAATTTTGGATTTGAAACTGAATCTGACCGAAGAACAAATGCCTATTTACAATTTTTCGGCTGAAAAAACGGGAAATTATCTGCTGGTGATGAAGCGCAACTGGTCGTATATCAAACTCGAACCGCAGAAATTTGAGGACTATCTGCGCGAAGACGGAATGGAATATATTATCGCGGAACGCGAAAAACTCGGCGAGCGCGAAAAAGAAGGGCGCGAGCGTTACAGCCGTTATATCAAATCGCTTTTGCAGGTCGGCGACAAACGCGATAATACTTATAAAAAGAAACTCGGAATGAAACTCGAAATTATGCCGCTCGAAAATCCGTATTCCAAAAAAATCGGCGACAAATCGAATTTTCAAATTTTGTTCAATGGAAAACCGCTCGTCGGTAAAACGGTTTTTGCCGACAACCGCGAAAGCGAAACGCAAAAAATGACGACCGACAAAGACGGCAAATTTTCAATGAAAATTGAAAAAAAAGGTTTGTGGCTCGTGCGGCTGGTTTATATGCAGAGATGCAAAATTGATTGCAGTGAAGCCGATTGGGAGAGTTTTTGGGGCGCATTTAGTTTCGGTGCGTAAAATTTTTAATCCAAATTATAAGAAAAAACGAATTGAATGTTATAAACTTGTAGTTTGCAGGGAGAGATTTTTATGAGCCGTTGGGTCGGACGTTGGGAAGAGTATTGAGAACTCGCCGTAACAGGCGGTCCGCCGGTGCGAGGAACAAAACTAAAGGCGTGGCGTGTGCCGCAGGTTTGGCGCGATTTGCAGGAAAATAATGTGAAAATTCCTGAAAATTCGAGTGTGCCGAAAAAGCAGAAATATTTATCAAATGCTACGCAATCGGCTCTTGATTCGATTGCCGAAGACATTCGCGGCGGTTTGCTTGAAACGGTCGGTGTCGAAAGTTCGTTTTCGATTGACGTTGAAAACCGCTGTTCGATGATTTTGGAATTGCCTGCCGGAACGGATGCGAAAGCGATTAGCGAAGCGATTGACGCGGAAAATGTCGAAGCGTGGCTTGACGATTCGGGGAAAGTCCGCCTCGGAATCAGCTCGTGGCTTTCGACAAAAGATATTGATCAAACGGTGCTTTGCACGATTAAAGTCATTCACGTTTTGCTCGGCATCCACGCTTCCGATAATGCGCCGCCGAAATCGTTCGGTCAGAAAATTAAGACGGCGGTGATGGACGTGATGAATGCCCAAAAATCAGCCGAAAAGTAAAAATAGTCGGCGGTTTTTTATTTATAAAAAAACTTTATGCACATTCCTGACGGTTATCTGAGTCCTGTAACTTGCGCGATTCTTTACGCTTCCGCCGCGCCGTTCTGGTATGTCGCAATGAATCGCGTCAAGCGGCTTTTGAATACAAAACTCGTTCCGCTGCTTTCGGTTTTCGCGGCTTTTTCGTTTGTTATAATGATGTTCAATATTCCGTTGCCGGGCGGAACAACCGGACACGCTGTTGGTGTCGGAATTGCGACGATTGTTCTCGGACCTTGGGGTTCGATTTTGGCGATTTCGGTGGCTCTTTTAATACAGGCATTATTTTTTGGCGACGGCGGAATCACGGCGTTCGGTGCGAATTGTTTTAATATGGCGATTGTCGGTTCGCTCGTCGCTTATGCGGTTTATCGAATCGGGGCGGGAAATTCGCCGCTCAAATCAACGCGCCGCGTGATTGCCGCTGCCTTTGCGGGTTACGCGGCAATCAACGCCGCCGCATTTGTCGCAAGTATTGAATTCGGCATTCAGCCGCTTTTGTTTCACGACGCGAGCGGCGCACCGCTTTATGCGCCGTATCCGCTTCATATTGCAATTCCGGCGATGATGCTGGGACATCTGACATTTGCCGGACTTGCCGAACTGATCGTAACCGGCGGAGTCGTCGCTTACTTGCAAAAAAGCGATGCGTCGCTGCTGAAAATGACTGCGCCGAACGCGCCGGACGAGCCGGACAAGAAAGTTTCCGGTTGGCGTGCAACCAAACCTTTGTGGATCGGACTCGCTGCGTTGATGATTTTAACGCCGCTCGGACTGCTCGCCGCCGGAACTGCGTGGGGCGAATGGTCGTCGGCGGATTTTAATAATCCCGCCGTGCGTCAGGAAATTCAGAACGCTTCGCAAAATCAAGCACCGCCGGCAGCCGCGCCCGCCCAACTCGAAAAACTTTCGAGCATCTGGACTGCGCCGATTCCCGATTATGCGCCGGCTTTTATGAGCAGTGCGGATTTCGGCTATATTTTTTCGGCGATGTTCGGCACAGGACTTATCATCGCGCTTTTTCTGTTATTTGGCTGGATAACAAGATTCTTTAATCGCGGCGAATTTTCATCTTCGGAAACGGAAAATGAATAAGGTGAATTCCGTTTCAAAAGAGAAAATAAACCACACCGCACCGCCGCGAAAAAAACGGCGCGGAAGTTTCATCGAAAGAACGCTCGCCAATCTCGTGCGAAAAACCGAACGGGCGATTTTCGCCGAAGAACTGGCGCAAACCGTCGGATTTCTGCAAAATCTCGATCCGCGTGTAAAGATAATCGGACTTCTAGTATTAATCGTTGACGTTACGCTGGCGCGAAATTTATTTACAATTTTATTGATTTTTGCGTTTGCGATAATTCTCGCCGTCGCATCGAATGTTCCGATTCGCACTCTAGCAACGCGGGCATGGCTTGGCGCGTTGACATTTACGGGTTTAATTGCCGTTCCGGTGCTTTTTATCACGCCCGGCGATTTTTTATTTCAGCTTCCGTTTTTAAATTGGACAATTACAAATCAGGGAATTACGAGTGCAGTTTATTTGATTTCCCGCGTCGAAACAACCGTTACGCTGTCGCTGCTTTTAGTGCTTTGCACGCTTTGGACGCACGTTTTGAAGGCGTTGCGCGTTTTGCGTGTGCCGATTGTTTTTGTCGTCATTTTGGGAATGACTTATCGTTATATTTTCGTGATGCTCGAAACCGCGCAAAATATGTTTGAAGCCCGACAAAGCCGTCTGATCGGCGAACTCGAAGGCGCGGAAAGCCGGAGAATTGCCGCCGCGAGTGCCGGCGTTTTGCTGACGAAAAGTTTTCATCTCAACAGCGAAGTTTATCTGGCGATGCAGTCGCGCGGTTTTCGCGGCGAAGTACACATGCTCGACGATTTTACGATGCACGGAAAAGATTGGGCGGCACTTTTGATGTTTTTACTTGCAGCGATAATCGCCTTTTGGCTCGGGCGACAGGATTCGCTCGCATCTTTTTTGAATCTGATTTTTTAGAAGTTTATGACGGAAAATATTTTTGAAATTCGGGACGTAACTTTTCGTTATAACGACGTAACGGCGTTAAATAATCTGACGCTGGCGATTAAGAACAACAGCCGCGTGGCGATTCTCGGCGCGAACGGTTCGGGCAAATCCACATTTTTGCGTTTGCTCGACGCGCTTTATTTTCCCGAAAAAGGCACAATTAGCGCGTTCGGCGAAAATTTGACCGAAGAAGCGTTTCAAGACGAAGATTTTGCGTTTCGTTTTCGCCGCCGCGTCGCGTTTGTTTTTCAAAACCCGGACGTTCAGCTTTTCAATCCGACGGTTTTCGATGAAGTCGCTTTTGGACCGCTACAAATGCGTCTGCCGAAAGACGAAATCCGCCGCCGCGTTTCCGAAACTTTGGAAATAATGGAAATAGCGCACTTAAAAGACCGTTCGCCGCATCGTCTTTCCGGCGGCGAAAAAAAGCGCGTCGCGCTCGCTTCAGTTTTGATTCTCGATCCGCAAGTTCTTCTGCTCGATGAGCCGACTGCCGCGCTCGACCCGAAAAGTCAGGGAAAAATCGTTGATTTTCTGATTGACTGGAATGATGATCGGAAAACGGTTATCACGGCGACACACGATTTGGATATTGTCGAAGACATCGCCGATTATTGTCTTGTTTTCCAAAACGGGAGCGTTGTCGGTGAAGGAACACCAACACAGATTTTAGCCGACACTGAACTGCTCGAAAAAACGAATCTGGTTCACGCTCATCGCCACACACATCAGACGGGCGAAGTTCATTCGCATCATCATTTTCACCGCGCTCACGAACACGATCACGAAAGCGAGAAAACTTAACCAAAGTTTGTTATGATTTATTAAACTTGGGCTAATCATTGAAAGAAAAGGTTTAATTGAACTCGGAAATTATTCGGTTTAGAAAACCAAAAGCAAACCGAAATGCCGGAGCTTTGCGACGGGTGAAGGATGAATTTAACGATAAACAAGGTTGGATTATCGGATTTACAGAAATTACGCGATATTGGAATTAAGTCATATTTGCCGCATTACGCGCATCTCTGGAAATTACACGGTATCGAATGGTATATGAACCGTTGTTTCGGCGAGGAATTTCTCAAAAATGAAATTGTAAATCCGAACGTCGAATATTACATAATCGAAAACGACGGCGAAAATATCGGAATGATGAAACTCGTTTTGAAAAAAACTTTGCCGGATTCGAAGATTGAAAACTCGTTATTTCTTGAAAAAATTTACTTCGTAGAAAAATGGCTCGGCAAAGGAATCGGCAGAAAATTAATCGAATTCGCTCTGCGTCGCGCCGCCGAACTTAACCGCGAATGCGTTTGGCTGACGGCGATGGATACTTCCAAAAAACCGATTAAAGCCTACGAAAAAGCCGGGTTTGCGATAAACTCTTATACGAATTTGGGCGAAGAATTTGCGTTAATGAAAGAAGAATTTCGCGGAATGGTCGTGATGAAATATTGTTTGGAGAAAATTGAAAATTGAAAAAGTATAAATTTAATTTTGTCTAAAATGCAGAATGAATCGGTAGATTTTTGAGTAATGGAATCAGAGGAAAATACAATAAAAATTAAGTTTCGTAAACCTGAAGGCGTTTATATAATGTCGCTTTTATTGTTTCTCAACTTCGGGATTTATCAATTTTATTACGACTTTTCCGCGATGCGGCAAACCGAAAGTGAAACGCCGCTGTTGATTGCCTCGCTATTGATAGCTTTAGACGTTTTTTCGGCAGCCGCAGCAATTTGGGCTTTTCTCGGTGAAAATTTGGCGCGAATCTTATTGCTGATATTTATTTCGCTGAATATGCTCTGGTCAATTTTTGTTTTGATATTGAATATTTCATACGCTAAACCGAATCCGAGCGGTTTTTACGATGCAGATATATTTCTATTTGGACTTAGTTTAATAAAACCTTTGTTTCTGTTCGGACTCGGTTGGTGGTATTTTACACAGAGAAATGTCATCGCTTATTACAAGCAGGAAAATAATAATGAATTCTTTTAATGTAGAAAACGTAACTTTCGGCGACGGAAGTTTGTCTTTTATTTTAGGTCCGTGCGTCGTCGAAAACGAACAGCACGCGCTGTTTATGGCGCAGGAAATTAACGATATTTGTAAGCACGTCGGCGTGGATTTTGTTTATAAATCTTCGTTTGATAAAGCGAATCGCAGTTCAATCGA
>JBDTSO010000095.1:0-8979 GCA_039931085.1 Acidobacteriota bacterium
AAATTGAGCATTTTCCGGCTTAAAGAGCAATGCGAAACTGCTCGAAAAAGAATCAATAAACAATAATAAAATTATTTTTAAAATTTCAAAATCCGCGCTTGCGTATAACGCTGCGTCATACTTTATCATCGTTTTGAGGTTGAGAAACACGCGATGAAAAATCAAAGTCAAAATCTGTGGCAGACACGCGAATTCGCCGAAAAAGCAGGTATTACCGTGCGGACTCTGCATTACTATGATCGGCTCGGTCTTTTAAAACCGCACCGTTTCGACAAAAACGGTTTCAGGCTTTACGGCGAAAACGAATTTGCGCGTCTTCAGCAGATTTTGACCTTGAAATTTATCGGTTTTTCACTCAAACAAATCAAACAGATTCTCGGCGATCAAAATTTTATTTTGTCGGAAACTCTAGAAATGCAACGCCGCTTCATTGAGGCACAGCGTTACCGGCTCAATCTCGCGCTCGAAGCGATTGATCGAGCCGAAAAAGTTTTCAAACAAAACGGCGCGATTGACTGGGAATCGTTTAATAAAATAATCGAGGTGATAAATATGCAGGAAAATACGGAATGGACAAAAAAATATTACACGGAATCGGCACAGGCGAAGATCGAGGAACGCAAAAATCTCTGGTCGCCGGAGTTGCAGGAACGGGTAACGCGCAATTGGAACGATTTAACCGCCGACATTGAAGCGGCAATCGCCGACGGCGTAAAACCTTCGGACGAGCTGGCGCAAACTTTGGCGGCGCGTTGGCGTACTCTGGTCGAGGAATTTACCGGCGGCGACGCGGAAATTCAAAAAGGCTTAAATCGAATATATGCCGACGAGCAAAATTGGCAAACGACTTGGAAAAAGCCGTTCGGCGAAGAAGTTCAAAACTTTATTTATGAAGCGATGAAAATTAACAAAGCCGAATAAATTAACGATTAATTGACGATTGCAAAAAGCCGGATTCGTGTTTTTGCAATCGTCAACTTCAAACAACAGAAGAAATAAATTCAAACTGAACTGTTTTATAATGTTGATTGAAAATCTGTCAGCAGTTTGCTTCAATAAACAAATAATATAGTATGTGAAAAACACAATTTCAGCAGAATTTCTTCGGCATTCAAATATGAAAATATTATTAATCGGCTTCGTTTTGTTATTTTCGCAGTCAAATCTGATGGCGCAAAAATCCGACAGTTTTATTCAATACGTCAATCCTTTGATCGGAACGCAGAAAATGGGACACACATTTCCCGGCGCAACCGTTCCGTTCGGCGCGGTACAGCTTTCGCCCGACACGGACGAGCAGCCTTACTTAATCGGCGGAAAGTATAATCCCGAAACTTATAAATACTGCGCCGGCTACAATTACGACGATAAAACGATTGTCGGATTTTCGCACACGCATTTTTCCGGCACGGGACATTCGGATTTGGGCGATTTTCTGATTATGCCGACGATTGGCGAATTGCAGCTTGAGCCGGGCGAAAAAGATGATCCGAAAAGCGGTTTTCGTTCGGCTTTTTCGCACGCGACGGAAATCGCCGAGCCGAATTATTACAGAGTAAAACTCGACGACGACAATATTATCGCCGAATTGACGACCTCCGCGCGAGTCGGTTTTCATCAATACACTTTTCCCGAATCCGACAACGCGCATATAATTTTGGACTTGATGCACGGAATTTATAATTACGACGGCAAAAACGTCTGGACTTTTCTAAGAGTCGAAAATGACCACACGATTACGGGCTTTCGGCAGACAAACGGCTGGGCGCGAACACGCACGGTTTATTTTGCGCTTGTTTTTTCAAAACCTTTTACGAGTTACGGTTTCAAAGATTTCAAACCGTCGCCTTACAAAGGTTTTTGGCGCAAATTTGACCAAACAAAGAATTTTCCCGAAATGGCGGGCGAACAAATTCGCGCTCATTTCGATTTCAAAACGGCGAAAGATGAAAAAATAAAAATAAAATTCGCGCTTTCGCCCGTTTCAACCGAAGGCGCGATGAACAATCTCAAAGCCGAAACGCCCGATTGGAATTTTGAACAAGTCAAAAAAGACGGACAGAAATTGTGGAATGGAGAACTCGGAAAAATTGCTGTAACCGCTGAAAAAAAAGACGATTTGACAAATTTTTATACGGCGATGTATCACACATTTTTGTCGCCGACCGTTTATATGGACGCGGACGGGCAATATAAAGGTTTAGACCAAAACGTCCATCAGGCAAAAGGTTTTACGAATTACACGACATTTTCGCTGTGGGACACATTTCGTGCGCTTCATCCGTTTTTTAATATCATTCAGCCCGCGCGAAACCGCGATATGATTAACTCGATGCTGGCGCATTACGATCAGAGCGTTCATAAAATGCTGCCCGTTTGGTCGCATTACGCCAATGAAAACTGGTGTATGATCGGTTATCATTCAGCTTCGGTGATTGCCGAAGCGATTGTCAAAGACAACATCAAAGGCATCAACGCCGAACACGCGCTCGACGCGATGGTGCAGACGGCGCGGACGAAATATTACGACGGTTTGGAGTTTTATATGAAACTCGGCTACGTTCCCGAAGATAAAAATTCTTCGAGCGTTTCAAAAACTCTGGAATACGCTTACGACGATTGGGCAATCGCGCAGGCGGCGAAAAAACTCGGTAAAACAGCGATTTATGACGAATTTATCAAGCGTTCGGACAACTGGAAAAACGTCTTTGATTCGTCAATCAGTTTCACGCGCCCGAAAACGAGCGACGGGAAATTTGCCGAAAAATTTGATCCGCTGAAAACCGAAGGACAGGGTTTTATTGAAGGCAATTCTTGGAATTACAGCCTTTATGTGCCGCACGATCCAGAGAAAATGATTGAGATGATGGGCGGCAAAAAAAAATTCGCCGCGCATCTGGATGAACTTTTCACGATGCACTTGCCCGACAAATTTTTTGCCGAAACCGAAGACATCACGCGCGAAGGCATTATCGGCGGCTACATTCACGGCAACGAACCTTCGCATCACGTCGCGTATCTTTACAATTGGGCGGACGCGCCGCAAAAAACTCAGGAACGGGTGCGAATGATTTTGAAAAATCAATACAAAGCCGCGCCCGACGGTTTAGGCGGCAACGACGACTGCGGGCAAATGTCGGCGTGGTATCTTTTCAGCGCATTGGGTTTTTATCCGGTCGCGCCCGCCTCCGATCACTATGATTTAGGAAGTCCGTTGATCAAAACCGCCGTTTTAAAACTGGAAAACGGCAAAACTTTGACGATTGAAGCGAAAAATCAGAGCGATAAAAATGTTTATGTGCGGGAAGTTATAATCAACGGAAAAGAGATTAATCGAAACTACATCACGCACGCGGAAATTATGAATGGCGGGAAAATCACGTTCACAATGAGCGACAAACCGGCGGTTTAAGAGCCAAATAAAACACAAAAAAAGAAAAGTTATGAAATTATCAAAATTTAAGATTTCGCTGTTGTTCTTTGTAATTTTATTCGTCATTTCATCTGTCGCAAACGCTCAAACAATACAAAAGATTGATAAAAAAGAAATGGCGGCGCAGGTAAAAAGCGAGTTTCTACACGCTTGGAACGATTATAAAAAATACGCCTGGGGACACGACGATTTGAAGCCTCTGAGCAAGTCTTACAAAGATTGGTACGACGAATCTCTTTTGATGACTCCGGTTGATTCGCTCGATACGCTGATTTTACTGGGTTTTACGGATGAAGCAGACAAAACCCGAAAATATATCACTGAAAATCTTTCGTTTGACAAAGACATTGATGTGCAGAATTTTGAGATCACGATTCGGCTTTTGGGCGGTTTGCTTTCGTCTTATCAGATGACGAATGATAAAAAACTTTTGAATTTAGCCGAAGATTTGGGAAACAGATTGCTGCCTGTTTTCAATTCGCCGACGGGATTGCCTTACAAATATGTAAATCTCAAAACAGGCAAAACAAAAGGCGCAGTTACAAATCCGGCGGAAACGGGAACGCTTTTAATTGAGTTTGGGACATTGAGCAAACTCACAAAAAATCCCGTGTTTTACGAAAAAGCAAAACGCGCTTTGGTTGAAACTTACAAACGCCGTTCGGAAACCGGTCTAGTCGGCACAAATATCAACGTCGAAACCGGAAAATGGACAAATCCCGACAGCCACATCAGCGCGGAGATTGATTCTTATTACGAATATCTTCTCAAATGCGCGATTCTTTTTGATGATGCCGACTGCAAAGAAATGTGGCAGGAATCAATTAAAGCGATTAATAAATATAATGCCGACGAAGTGCGCGGCGAACTCTGGTACGGACACGCAGATATGAACACCGGCAAGCGCACGGCGACGACTTACGGTGCGCTTGACGCTTTTTTTCCGGCGATTTTGGCTCTGTCAGGCGATTTGGACAGAGCTAAAAGATTGCAAAATTCGAGCTTTAAAATGTGGACAAAATACGGCATTGAACCCGAAGAAATCAATTATAAGACGATGGAAGTCGGTTATCCGGGTTATCCGCTTCGTCCCGAAATCGTCGAATCAACTTACTATCTTTATCACTACACAAATGACGAAAAATATCTGCAAATGGGCAAGATTTTTTTCGATGATTTCGTGAAATACTGCAAAACGGATGTCGGTTACGCGAGTTTGAAAAGCGTCATTACTAAAGAAAAGAGCGATTCGATGCAGAGTTTTCTGTTCGCCGAAACTTTCAAATACTATTATTTGCTTTTTTCATCGCCAAAAACCTTGGATTTCAAGAAAGTCATCTTTAATACCGAAGCTCATCCGATCAGAAAAACTTGGCAAAAAAATTCTTAAACATCTCAGGTTCTCCTTTTCTGAACTTTAAATCTTTTAAAGGATAATGGCTCAATCACAAGAGAAAGCCGCCAAACTTTCACCATTTGTGAAATTTCAACCCGTTAATCGCTTAAGGAATAAAAGCATTGGGAACGGGTGTGTCCGTCGCTTCGCACTCTGTGAGAATTGTATTTTGGGATATGCAACTTCTTTTAGTTAAAATGCTTCAAAGACTTTTTTAGGTCCTATATCTCGAAAACACAATTAATTTAATTTTTCGTCGGGCAAAATACATTTAAGATACCGATTAAGATAAAATTCCGCAGAACTCTGCGTCATTTGGAAAAACAGTCCGAAGGCATCTGAAATAACATTTATTTTAACTAATAAGGTTTAAGTTTTATGAATAAATTACGAAGGAAATATTCATTTTATTGCTCATTATTCACAGTGCGGACATCGTTCGTCGCTTTGATAACGATTTTCTGTTTTGGCGGCTCGATTGCCGGTCAGGTACAATTGGCGGCGGCAGAACAAAATATCGGTGCGATTGATCCGCTGCTTGAAAACTTCAAATCGCCGCGGCGCGGTCATTACGATTCTTTTAATAAGTCCTTAGCTGAAGGCGTTTCTCAAAAGCGAACGGACGCGGCTGCACCGACTGACGGCGAACTTGATCCGTCGCTCGACGTGCTGATTGATTCTTCTCCGGGAAATGTCCGCACGACAGTTGTTCAGCCGGACGGAAAAATTCTCGTCGCCGGCTATTTCCGCACGGTCAACGGCGTGCGGCAAAAAAGTATCGTTCGTTTGAACGCCGACTTTTCGTTCGATTCAACTTTTTCCGCCGAGGTCAACGGCACAATTCTCGCCGTCGCCGTTCAAACGGACGGAAAAATCGTCATCGGCGGTGCTTTTATGACAGTCGGCGGAGCAAGCCGCAACCGAATCGCGCGTCTCAACGTCAATGGTTCGCTCGACGCGACTTTTAATCCGGGCGCGGGCGCGGATGCTCTGGTTTATGCCGTCGCCGTTCAAACGGACGGAAAAATTTTAATCGGCGGAAATTTCTATCAAATAAATTCCATAAACAATTACAGTGTTGCCCGACTAAATGCTGACGGTTCGGTTGACGCTTCGTTCACTTCGCCGATTCAGCCGCCGTTTCCGACTCCGAATCCGCCGTTTCCGACTCCAAGTATTGTCTATAGCATCGCGCTCCAAACAGACGGGAAAATCGTCATCGGCGGTTTTATTGTTCAAAGGTATAATCCGGTTTTAATAACAACACCGATTGCCCGTCTGAATCAGGACGGAAGTTTCGATTCGACTTTTGCTTCCGTTACGAGCAACAGCAACGCTTTACAAGTCGCCGTTCAGCCGGACGGGAAAATTTTGCTGGTTGGATTTTTTACGGCAATTAACGAAGTGGGCAGCAATTTTATCGCGCGACTCAACGCCGACGGTTCGCTCGATTCGTCGTTTAAGACCGGCACGGGAGCGAATCGCCCAATTTTCACAGTATCTTTGCAGCCGGACGGTGATATTTTAATTGGCGGTATATTTTCTTCATTCAACGGTAAAAACCGTAATCAAATTGCGCGGCTCAAAGCTGACGGTTCAACCGATGCGACTTTTGATCCGGGAAACAACAGTTTTGGCTTAGGCACGATTTACAGCATAAGTGCGTTACCCGGCGGAAAAGTTATTGTCGGCGGCTCGTTCGGCGGATCTGTTTTTTTCGGCGGCAGCGATTCAATTAAAGTTTTCAACGCCGACGGCTCAGCCGATTCATCCGTTAGATTTAACACGACGGCTATCGGCAGTGTGCGGGCGATTGCCGTCCAGCCCGACGGAAAAATTATTGTCGGCGGAAGATTTACCCGTCCGGGGGACATTCGGCTCACTAATGTTTTTCGACTTAATACCGACGGCACTATTGATACGAGTTTCGGAGGAAATCCACCAACATTTACGGTAGGTTCAGGCGGACAGGTTAATTCAATTATTATTCAGCCGGACGGGAAAATTATCCTCGCCGGTATCAATGTCGGAAATAGCGGCTTTTTGGCATCATATATCACGCGGCTCAACGCCGACGGCACTGCCGACGACTCATTTGTTCCGGCAAGAATTCAGGCTAGCTTAGGTGTCAACGCCGCCGCGCTGCAACCGGACGGCAAAATCGTCGTCGTTTGGGGATACATTTCTCCATTCGGATTCCCGGACGGTGGAATCGCCCGCTTAAACAGCAATGGTTCGCTCGACACGACTTTTAATTACACACTACCGAATTCCTTTTTCAATTCGGTAGTCATTCAGCCGGACGGGGAAATTCTCGTCGGCGGACCTTTTAGTTTCAGTTTCGTCAACAGTCAAACGGGCAGCGTCAGCTATAACGGAGTCGTGCGGCTCAACGCCGACGGCAGCCGCGACACGACGTTTGCTCCGGCGACAACTTCCGATTTTGAAACGGGGCGCGTAACCGAAGTTTCCGCGCTCTCACTTGCAGCGGACGGGAAAATTATCGTCGGCGGCAGAATTTACGCGGGCGGCAGCGCGACGGCTGCCGGAATAGCGCGGCTCAATCCGAACGGTTCGCTTGACACAACATTTAATTTATTCGCCATCTCCAGCGTCGCTGACATCGCCCGCGTCGAAGATATTTTTCCGCTTTCAAACGGAAAAATTCTCATTGGCGGTTTGTTCGACCGCATCGGTTCAAGTACACAAAAAAATGTTGCCCGATTGAACGCCGACGGTACGGTGGATAACTCATTTGTAACGACAACCGACAGTACGGTTTATAAAATTGTTACACAAGCGAATGGAAAAATTTTAATCGGCGGCGATTTTGAAATCGTCAACGGCGTTGCTCGCACATCGCTCGCCCGACTTTTGAACGCATCCACGGCGCGGCACACACTGTTTGATTTTGACGGCGACGGGAAATCTGACATTTCCGTTTATCGTCCCTCAAACAGTGTCTGGTATCTGCTCGAATCACAAAACGGTTTTACCAACTCACAGTTCGGCTCATCAGCCGATAAAATCGTGCCCGCCGATTACGACGGCGACGGCAAAACCGACTTGGCGGTTTATCGCTCCGGTGTGTGGTATCTCAACAGAAGCCAATTAGGTTTTACAGGCGTGGCTTTTGGTGAAGCCAACGATGTTCCGCAGCCGGCTGATTTCGACGGCGACGGCAAAACCGACTTGGCTGTCTGGCGACCATCGAACGGCGTGTGGTATGTCTATAACTTGGCGAATAATCAATTCACTACTTTTCAGTTTGGTGTATCAACAGATAAACCGGTGGTCGGAGATTATGAGGGCGACGGCAAAGCCGATTACGCGGTATATCGTTCGTCAAACGGCACGTGGTATCTCAACAGAAGCACACAAGGATTTACGGGATTGCAATTCGGAGTTTCGACGGATTTACCAGTTCCAGCGGATTATGACGGCGACGGGAAAACTGATGTCGCTGTCTTTCGTCCTTCAAACGGAACTTGGTATCTGCTCGGAAGCACACAAGGATTTACGGGAGTTCAGTTCGGAGTTTCAACCGATTTACCAGTTCCGGCGGATTATGACGGCGACGGCAAAGCGGATATTGCAGTTTACAGAAGCGGCGTGTGGTATTTACAGCAGACGACGAACGGATTCACAGGCGTGCAGTTTGGCGAAGCGACGGACAAACCTGTTCCCAATGCTTTTATTCCGTAAAACAATTCGTTTGAGAAAGTTGAGAATAAGACTTTTCTTTTAATCAAAGAAATAGCGGTCTAAATCGAAACAGACGTATATCGTTACTGACATAAAATGTTCACGCTGCCGGAATATTCTGATTCGCGGACGGCAATGCGTTTTAAAACTACTTTCCAAGAAAACATAATAAACTTATCGCTTGACACAACTGTATTGATTGCGTGATTATTTAACCTTCAATCAATGTAATTTAAAAAAGTGTTGCTGCTCAATCTTTTTTAGATAAATTTGGTTTTACTGCCGCAAAAATGCGGCAACCCTTTTTTTTAATGTAACATCAGAATTGTGCAAAAGGCGGAACGGATTCACGGTTTCGAGGTTTGCGTAAAATTTTAAGATTTAAAATGCTTGGAGGATATAATTTAATGAAAACCATTTACAGAGTTTTAGTGTTTGGACTTTT
>JBDTSO010000096.1:0-8972 GCA_039931085.1 Acidobacteriota bacterium
CCTTCGTTCCGTCGTATAATCACGCGCCGTTCGTCGAAAAATGTTTGAAATCCATTATCAAACAAACTTTATCACCAAAAAAACTGCTCGTCATTGACGACGGCTCAAAAGATGATTCGCCGCGCATTATCGAAAGGGTTTTAAAAGATTGCCCGTTTGACGCTGAACTGATTGTGCGCGAAAATTGCGGACTATGTGCGACATTAAACGAAGGTTTTGCAAGAAGTTCCGGCGAATATTTTGCATATCTCGGCTCGGACGATTTATGGCTTCCGGCATTTTTAGCCGAACGCGCCGAACTGCTCGAAAAACGCGAATCGGCGGTTTTGGCTTATGGACACAGTTTTACGATTGATGCGGAAGAAAATATAATTGACTGTTCGGCGGATTGGGCAAATTTTCCCGACGGCGATCCGCGCCCAATGCTTTTTCGCGGAAATGCGCCGTTCAGTCCGACGGTTGTTTATCGGCGTTCTGCGCTTGAAAATACAGTTTGGAACGAAAAAGCTAAGCTTGAAGATTATGATTTTTATCTGCGTTTAGCCGAAAAAGGCGAGTTTGCTTTTGACAGACAAGTTCTTTCGGCGTGGCGACAGCACGGCGCAAACGCCAGCGACGATTGGCAATTTATGCTCGATGAAGTTCTCGCGGCGCAAAACAGAAACGCCGCCGAACTCGGCATTAATCTTAAAACTTTGGTGCGGATTCAGACGGAGACAAAATTTTCTTATACTGAAAATCTGGCGCGTTCTGGCAAAAAAATGCGGGCATTTTCACTTTTTTTTAATAATCTACGCGGCGCTGATTCAACTCGACTTGCCGCTAAAAATCTTTTGCGAATTTTAACGCCGATGCCAATTTTACGGCGTTATCGTCAAACGGCGCAACGCCGGACGACGCACAAATACGGCAAGGTGGAAATTTAATCCGATTAAAGAAAAGCGGATTAAATATAATTCCTGTTAATTAGGTTTTATTTCTAATTTTTCTTTAAGCGAATCAAGCCGTTTTTGTGCTTCGACAGCTTCGGCGGATGCGGGGAATCTTTTAACGATTTCACGCCACGCCGCGCCGTCGTAATGCAGCAGTTTTGTTCTTGAATTAAAGGTAAAGTTAATTTCGATTTTGCGGTAACGGTCGAGCGAAACGTAATTTAAATAAAAACTGTGAAGCGGTGCGCCGGAAGCCGACATTTCGCGGCGATCAAGTTTTTTTGTCGCGTCGGCTGAAATTTTCAGCGCGACTTCTTCCGCTAAATCACCGAGAAGCAGCAAAATCGCCGGACGAAGCGGCGACGAATCAAAAGTTTCCAGAAAAACCTGACTGCGCTCTATTTTTTCAAATCCGTCCGAAGATTGAATAAGGCGCGCCAGACGTTCATCGTCGCCGCGCCGAAATTTGCCGAAAACGGCATCCGACTGCACCCAGCCGAAATTGTTCGGCGGAGCCGCAACTTTGTAAAATGTTACGCCGTCTGCTTCTTTTGAACCGGAAATCGAAATGATTCTGCCGAGTCGCATTCGTTGAATTGATTTGGCAAAAAGGCTCGGTTCTTCGCGCAGAACGGCTAATCTTTCGTCAACGACAACTGCCGTACTGTTTTTTTCGACTGATTTTTGAACCGGCGATTTTGCCGCTCTTGTCGGCGGACGACGTTTTTGCGCTTCCAGATTTGGCGTGAAAATGAGAAAACCGAGTAGAAAGATAAGTGAAAATGAGCGTTTCATAAAGAACTCCTTTTTGTTGAGAAATTGTTTGAAAACTTCCGCCTGCGCTGCCGAAAAGCCGGAAACTATAAATTTCAGGCTAATCCTTAACATTATTTTGCAAGGATTGAACATTTTAAGGTGTAGAATTTATAATTTTTTGCGGTCTGATTTGTGATTTTCAAGAGGCTTCAAATAAATCTAACCTTTTAATTTTGCGTTCAAAATTCTATTCTGCATTCCGGCGTGATGAAAATGGCAAATGGCGATTGCCAGAGCATCTGCCGCATCGTGCGGCTGCGGCACGGTTTTCATTTTCAAAAGAAGGCGCACCATTTCTTGAACCTGATGTTTTTCGGCATTCCCGTAACCGACAACCGTTTGTTTAATCAGTCGCGGACTGAATTCAGAAATTTCCAAACCGGCTTTTTCGCCTAACAAAAGCACGACACCGCGAACTTGTCCGAGTTTGAGCGCGACTTTGACGTTGGTGGCGTAAAACGCTTCTTCAACCGATAAAACGTCAGGTTGGAATTTAGCGATAACGCCTTCAACGCCGTTGTAAATTTTCAAAAGCCGTTTGGAAAAAGTTTCTTTCGGACTAGATTTGACCGTGCCGAAATCAACCGGCGAGTATTTCAGCCCGCTTCCTTCGACAACACCCCAACCGAGCGTTTCGCTTCCCGGGTCAATTCCTAAAACTCGCATCCAATGATTTTGTCCTGTAAAATTTAGATTCTCAAGATAACTCAAATCTTTTACAAAAAGCAAGAAAACTTTTTCAAAAAGTATTAAAATGAATTTCGGCTTTACACAGATTCAGCAGTTTATCGTAAAATAATTGGGGACGCCGTCATCTTGACGGCAAGATTGCGAGAGTAATCTAATAAAACGTCGCATTTCAGAGAATGACATTCTATTGTTGATTGACATAACACGCAATCAATCTTTGAAAGCATAAAATACTCGATGGCAAACTCAACACCGACAAACTCAATCCGCGCTTTGCTGACCGAAATAATTGATTACGCAGGACTTTTTCCGCCTTCCGCGCTTTCGATGCCTGAAGCCGTTGCAAATTATGCGGCGTATAAAAATAGTATTTATAATTGGATGTTAGGGCGATTTGTCCTGCCGGTCAGCCGTTTGGATGAATTTTTGGAAAGTGCGAAGGACTTTTTCCCGCGTGATGAAAATAATCGTTGGCGTTTGAGCGTTTTGGCAAGCGACAATGTTGACGACACAATTCGCCAAATCGAAGATTTCAACGGCGCAAACGCTGCGTCCGTCGTCTGCGACGCGCTTGAAGTCAAAGCCGAAACCTCTTCGCAGATTGAAACAATCGTGGAAATAGTTCCATCTGATTTAAAAACTTATTTTGAAATTCCGATTGGCAAAAATTTAGGCGATTTAGTTTCGACGCTGGCAATTCACAAACAACGCGCCAAGATTCGGACGGGCGGCGTAACCGTTGATGCTTTTCCTAAAAATGAAACAATCGTGCGGTTTATGCGAACTTGTCTGGCGGCGAATGTGCCGTTTAAAGCCACCGCCGGACTTCATCATCCACTGCGCTGTTTTAATGCTTTGACATACCAAACCGATGCGCCCGAAGGTGCGATGAACGGCTTTCTAAATGTCTTTTTGGCGGTCGGTTTGCTTCAGCAAGGATATGATTCGAGGTTGATATTCGAACTGCTGAATGATGAAAACGCGGATAATTTTGTATTTAACGGCGAAGACGTTTTGTGGCGACAAGAACATTCTATCAGCACCGCGCAACTGCGTCGTCTACGCGAAAAAAATATAATTTCCTTCGGTTCGTGTTCCTTCGATGAACCGGTTTTTGATTTGCAGGAGATCGAACTTCTATAACATTTAGCATTCAACATTTATCAAATGAATAGTGTTGAGCGATAAATAATATTGTTAATTGATAAATGGTAAATGATAAATGACAAATGTAAATGAAACACACGACCAAAACTTAAAAAGCTGGATCGAATCAGCCAACGCGCCGGACACGGATTTTCCGATTCAAAATTTGCCGTTCTGCGTTTTCACGCGCTCTTGCACTTACGAAAACGTGCGCGTCGGCATCGGCATCGGCGATTTCGTCTTAGACGTTTACGCCTGCTACGAATGCTGTTTGTTTGACGACGAATCTTTTACGATTGCGGTTTCGGCGGACAATTATTGTCTCGACAATTCGGTGATGAAAAAAAACGAGAGTCTGCAAAAAGCGTTTCGCCACCGTTTAATCGAGATTTTATCGGAAGACGCGGACGATGAAACACGCAAAAATGTCGAGCGAAATTTGATTCCGATGGATGAAGTCGAATTTCAACTGCCCGCGCACATCGGCGATTACACCGATTTTTACTGCTCGATATTTCACGCCACCAACGTCGGTTCGATGTTTCGCCCCGACAATCCGCTGATGCCGAATTACAAATATATTCCGATTGGTTATCACGGACGTGCTTCATCAATCGTCGTTTCGGGAACGGAAATAATGCGTCCGAAAGGTCAAACCCGACCTAACGCTGACGCGCCGCCCGAATACGTTCCGTCGAAAAATCTCGATTATGAAATGGAAGTCGGCTTTTACGTCGGCAAGTGCAACGATTTAGGCGAAACGATTCCGATTGAAAACGCCGAAGAACATATTTTCGGTTTGAGTTTGGTCAACGATTGGTCGGCGCGTGATATTCAGGCGTGGGAATATCAGCCGCTCGGACCGTTTTTGGCGAAAAGTTTTGCGACGACCGTTTCGCCGTTTGTCGTGACGATGGAAGCACTTGCGCCGTTTCGCGTTCCGGCTTTTGAACGCGATGAAAACGATCCGCAACCGTTAGATTATTTATCATCCGAAGAAAATAAAAAATCCGGCGGCTTTGACATAAATCTCGAAGTTTATATTCAAACCGAAAAGATGCGCGATGAAAACGTCGAACCGTTTTTGCTTTCGCGTTCAAATATGAAGGATTTATACTGGACAATCGGGCAAATGCTGACGCATCACGCTTCAAACGGCTGCAATTTGCAAACCGGCGATTTGATGGCGACGGGAACGATTTCCGGCGAAGGTAAAGACGCTCGCGGATGTCTTTTGGAATTGACGTGGCGTGGCACAGAACCAATCAAACTTCCAAACGGCGAAGAAAGAAGATTTTTGGAAGACGGCGACGAAATTATTATGAAGGGTTTCTGTGAAAAAGAAGGTTTCAGAAGAATCGGCTTCGGCGAGTGTCGCGGAACGATTGTTTCTGGCGAATAAAGAATCCAAAGTCAGTGTATCTTTAACTTTGGACATTGGACATTGGACTTTGGACTATTCAGAGTGGTTTAACCCATCTGCCCAAACTGAAAATCGCATCGGGCGGAAAAGTCTTTTCCAAATCCGGCGTTTTCCAGTCAATTTGCCGCGTTTTTTTGTAAAAAAGAAATTCGCCGCCCGCGCCGACGCGCACCAAACCGTAACGCGGCACGAGATAATAATCGCTGACATCAAACTCTTCCAAACCTCTATAGTTTGATAACTTTCCGATATTACGAATATACGAAGGCGCAATAAAGGCGGCGCGGCGGCGGGCGATATTGACAGCGATGTCAGCCGTCGAAATCGTTACCGGCTCAACCGGATTGACAATGTTTGCGCCGCGAAAAATCGCGCTGTAAATTCTGCCCGAACCGTTAAAAGGAATCGCTTCGTAATTTGCCGGACTCGCTGTTTTTTCGCTGCCGTCGGTGATTGCTTTTAGAACGGAAAGGAACGCGACGAAGTTCATTTTGACCAAGAACAGCTCGTCTTTGCCCTGTAATGCGCCGGTTTCAATTAAAATTACGGGCGTTCCCCAATCGGAAAATTTATCGCCAAACGCGGTCGGATTGTAGTCGTCAACATAACGCCCGATGTTGCCGCGTATGAAATTTTGCAAAGCAGTAATCATCACCGAAGCCAGACGTTTATTGCGCTCGTTGCCTTCCGTGTCCGAATTTGCGCCCGTTACGACAAGAAAAGAAATCGCGGCTTGATTTGTCGAATCGCCAACCGTCGTCAACTCCTGCTGATTGTGCAGATTAAAACCGATATTCGGCGACCAGTCATCACGCAGTTTTTTCAAAAGCTGCGCTTCCGGCGTTTGCAGTGCCGCCGCATCGCGGTTGATGTCAACGCCTTGCAGATTCCGCCGCTGATAAAGCTCCGCGCCATCCGGGTTGAGCATCGGCACGGCGCGAATCGTCATAGTTTTTTCAATCTGTTTTACCCAATCTTTATCACGATTTTTTTGCAAATAGGCGAACATATCAAGCAGCGCACTCGTCGCCGTCGGCTCGTCGCCGTGCATCTGCGACCACAAAAAAATCTTTGTCGCACCTTTGCCGAATTCGACTTGATAAATCTCCCGATTCGCATAACTGCGCCCGACTTCTTCAACTTCTAAGCCTAATTTTTTAAGCTGTTCGAGATACTTTTTCAAATCCTGATGACGCATATTTGAGGGCAAAATATTGGAAATATGTTGTTTGTCCCAATCAGCAGCCAAATCATTCGCCGTTTGCGCCAAAGTTTCACTATACATTGCGGGAATCAAAAGTAATGCCAAAATAAGCAAAATTTTCATAATCAAAAGATAATATTTTTTTTCGATAAAAATAATACCATAATTTTATATCTTTTTGACTTTTACCCGCAATTTCGCTTAATCTTATGACGTTAATCAAAATTTCAAAATAATTTTAAGCGCGAAAAAAAATTGCAGGCGCGAATCGGAACTTCCACCTTCTAAAAATCTGCTCTTAAATTATTTATCACGCGATTTCCCATTAAATTCACAATCGAGAGTAAATTGTAAAATCACAGGAAAATTGCAGACAGTTCTAAAATCATAAAATCTCTGGAGGTAAAATATATGAATCCCAATCGTTTGGCTAAGAATCTCTATTCGATAGCTTTAGCGTTTATAATTACGGCTTTTTTAACCGCTCCGCTGAGCATTTTGGCGCAAACCGCCAAAATGCCGGACGGCGTTCAAAAAGTTACATCAGTCGAAGGAATTACCGAATATCGTTTGGCAAACGGTTTGAAAGTTCTGCTTTTTCCCGATCCGACCAAACAGACGGCGACCGTTAATATGACGTATCTCGTCGGTTCGCGCCACGAAAACTACGGCGAAACCGGAATGGCGCATCTGCTCGAACATATGGTTTTTAAAGGTACGCCGAACCACAAAAACATTCCCGCCGAGCTGACTTCGCACGGCGCGCGTCCGAACGGTTCGACTTCTTTTGACCGCACGAATTACTTTGAAACATTTTCGGCAAACGATGAAAATCTCAACTGGGCGTTGGATTTGGAAGCCGACAGAATGGTCAATTCCTTTATCGCCAAAAAAGATTTGGACAGCGAATTCTCCGTCGTTCGCAATGAATTTGAGTCGGGCGAAAATAATCCGACGCGCGTTTTGATCGATAAAATGCTGTCAACTGCTTATCAATGGCACAATTACGGCAACACCGTCATCGGTGCGCGTTCCGACATCGAAAATGTGCCGATTGACCGCTTGCAAGCGTTTTACAAAAAATATTATCAGCCGGACAACTCGGTTTTGACCGTCGCCGGAAAATTTGACGAAGCAAAAACGCTTCAAATTATTAAAGATAAATTCGGCGCGATTCCGAAACCGGAAAGAACTTTGCCGCCGAATTACACGATTGAACCGACGCAGGACGGCGAACGTCAAGTTACGGTGCGACGCACGGGCGACACGCAATTTGTGCTTGCCGGTTATCACATTCCGCCCGGATCGAGCGCGGATTTTGCCGCCATTGACATCTTATCGCAGGTTTTGAGCGACGCGCCTTCCGGTAGACTTTATAAGGCACTCGTCGAACCGAAAAAAGCGAGTTCGGTTTTCGGCTTCGATTTTGAACTGAAAGAACCCGGTTTCGGAATTTTCGGCGCGGAAGTTCGCAAGGAAAATTCGCTGGACGAAGCGCGTGATATTTTAACGAAAACACTCGAAAGCATTCCCGCCAATCCGCCGACCAAAGAAGAAGTTGACCGCGCCAAAACTTCGATTTTGAAAAATATCGAATTGACGCTCAATTCATCGGATCGCGTCGGTTTGTCAATGAGCGAATACATCGCGCAGGGCGATTGGCGTTTGTATTTTCTGTATCGTGATCGCATTCGCAAAGTTACGCCCGAAGACGTAACGCGGGCTGCCGCCGCTTATTTGAAAACTTCAAATCGCACAGTCGGTTTATTTGTTCCGACGGAAAAACCGGATCGCGCCGAGATTCCGACGGTTTCGGAAACGCAACTGGCGGCGATGCTCAACGGTTACAAAGGCGATGCGACAATTGCCGCCGGCGAAGTGTTCGATCCGTCGCCCGCCAATATCGAATCGCGCGTCAAGCGAGCGAAAATCGGCGGTTTGGATGTCGCACTGCTGCCGAAGAAAAACCGCGGCGAATCGGTTATTGCTCAATTACTTCTGCGTTTCGGCGATGAAAAATCGCTGATGAATCGCTCGGCGGCGGCGCAATTTGCCGGACAGCTTTTGATGCGCGGCACGGCGAAACACACGCGCCAGCAGATTCAGGATGAATTTGATAAATTAAAAGCACGGGCTTTTGTTTTCGGCAGCGCGACCAGCGCAATTGCCTCCATTGAAACTACACGCGAAAATCTTCCGGCGGTAATGCGTCTGGTCAGCGAAATTTTGCGCGAACCGTCATTTCCCGAAAGCGAATTCGATCAGCTTAAACAGGAAACATTAACAGGCATCGAAAGTCAAAAAAGCGAGCCGAGATTTGTCGCCTCAACGGAATTAGGTCGAGTTTTTAATATTTATCCGAAAGGACATCCAAATTATTCGGGAACGGTTGAAGAAGATATTGCCGACATCAAAGCCGTCACTTTAGATGACGTGAAGAAGTTTTACAAAGACTTTTACGGTGCGTCAAACGGACAATTAACCGTCGTCGGTGATTTTGACGCGGCACAAATTTCGGCTTTGACCAAAGACCTTTTCGCCGATTGGAAAAGTCCGCGACCATACACTCGTATCAAAACCGAATATAATGCCGTCGCGCCGGTCAACAAAACATTTGAAACGCCGGATAAGGCGAACGCAGTTTTCGTGGCGCGTTTGAATGTCAAAATCCGCGACGACAATCCCGACTACGCCGCGCTCACTTTGGGCAATTATATGCTCGGCGGCGGATTTTTGAACTCGCGTCTGGCAACCAGAATTC
>JBDTSO010000097.1:0-8937 GCA_039931085.1 Acidobacteriota bacterium
GTTTGCCGTTTGGCGCAAAGGCAATCGTTCGCGTCAGATGCCAGCCGCCGTATTTGTAACTCAAACCGTAATCGGGAAAAGTCGCCAGAGTTTGCGGTTTGGTGTCCGTCGGTTTGGTTTCGTTAAGAGTAAATTTACGCCGTGTTAATTTGTCCGTTTCAGCCAGATAAAGCCAGTTTTGTCCGTTTTCATCCGTGTAAAACTGCACGCTGTTCGGATTTTTTAAGCCGGTTAAATAAGGCGTAACTTTTGTAAATTTTCCCGCCTCCAAATCGAATTCGCTCAAAATATAAACCGCGCCTTTATTGTTGTCGGTCAAATTATACATATCGGTTACAAAAATTCTGCCGTCGGGAGCTTTGGCAAAAAACCTGACGCGCTTTAAGCCTTCGGCGGCGGGAGTTATTTCGTAATCGGCGGGCAAATTCAAATTAAAAGATTTGCCGTTTTTCAAATTGATTTTGTGCGGCACGAGTTTGATTTGCGCGAATGTCGGAACGAAAAGAATCAGAAGAAGCAGTAATTTTTTAATCATAAACTGTTTTTGAAAAGCGAAAATTATTTTATAATTCCGATTTGTCAGCCTTGCCTCGTCTTCTGATGACGGGTTTTCTTCTGACATAATAAACCACGCCGGCGCGGTCGTCGGTGAACAAAAATGAATTGGGCGAAAGGCGCAAAATATCGCACGGGCGACCTAATACATAAATTCCTTCGACAAATCCCGTGATAAAATCCTGCTGCCGATTATCGTCGCTCAATGAAACGATTTTGTAGCCGCGTCCCTGATCTCTGTCGGTTGAACCGTGAAGCGCGACGAGAAACGAATTTTTCAAAAAATCGTCGAAAGATTTGCCGTCAAAATAATCGAAGCCCAAAGCCGAACTGTGCGCGGGAAAATAGCTGTCCGATACGGGAACGTAGCTGCAATCGGGGAGCGTTTTTTTCTTTTTGATAAAGCTCGGGTCAACTTCGATTTGTCCGTTTGACTGAAAACATTTCGCCCAACCGTAATCCGCGCCGTCTTTGAGTTTGAAAAAAGTGTCGTCGGGCTGGTCTAAACCCAGATGGTCAACTCCTTCGTTGGTGGCGTAAAATTTGTCGCCGATCCATTTCAAACCGACGGCGTTTTTTATATTTCTGACAAAAACGCGCCGTTCGCTGCCATCCGGGTTCATTTCCAGAACAACGCCGCGAATGTCTCTCTCCTTTTTCTTTTCGGTGCATAAATCGCAGCTTGTCCCGATTGACACATACAATTTTCCGGCGGGCGAAAAAACAACCGTGCGCGTCATATGCCAACTGCCGTGCTTATAATTTAATCCGTAATCGGGAAATGTTGCTAAAGTTTCCGTTACGGCACTTGCCATATTTGAATTGCGAACGAATTTGCGGCGCGTCAATTTGTCAGTTTCTGCCAGATAAAACCAGTCTTGCCCGTTTTTGTCGGTGTAAAAAGCGACACTGTTCGGGTTTCTCAGATTTATCAAATATGGAATAACTTTGCCGAATTTTCCCGTTTTCTCGTTCCAGTCGTCGAGAATATAAACCGTTCCTTTGCTGTTGTCACTCATATCGAACATATCGGTAACGAAAATTCTGCCATCGGGCGAACGGGCGAAAAAGCGTACGCGCCTTAAACCTTCCGCCGCCGGAGTTATCTCGTAACCCGACGGCAAATTCAAACTGAATTCTCTGCCGTCTTTGAGCGAAATTTTATGCGGAACGAGATGCGTTTGCGCGAAAGCCGAATAAATAAAAATTGAGAGAAGAATCAAAATTCGAGTTGAAAGTCTTAGCATATTCATTTTTATCACGTCTTTTTACAAACGATTATTTCCCCATTTTTTCTTAAATTTGCCTTTCTTTTCCTTCCACCATTCGCGCCATTCGGCGATGGCTGTCGCCCTTTCGTCCGGCGAACTCGCCGGTTTATAGTTCAGTCAGGTATTCGTCGCATCGCGCAGACACATTTCAGCAAAAAATCTCGTCCGCAAATCGTCGCTTGAAAGCAAATTTATAAGTTCATCAATTGTTTTTTCGGCAAAGTTTCTCCTTAACTTTGAAAATTTTACTTTATCCATACAAATTAAAAAAGCGAAAAGTTTATCACTTCTCGCCTTTCATTATATTTATTATATGCAGTCGTTCAAAACTGATTTAAACCGTAGAATTTAGTATTTTGTTATAAATTCTGTTCTCCCTTTACAATTTATTATTCACGAAAAAATAATTTTTATGGCTGCATAAAACCGAGATTGGTCGTCGGGAAATTTGCAATATTCGGAAATACAACCGGCATATCCGCCGCATTTAACCCGTACCAACTTGCTAAAGTTGCTGCGTATTGTTCAACCGAAGTCGTCGGAATCCAGCGACCGCGGGCGTTGCTGCCGCTGTCGGCATCGTCCGGTCCGTTCATCACGAGAGTCGGATACGGCGTTCCGTTGGAAGTATTGACTCCGTAAAAATTGCCGCCGTTGATTGCGCCGCCGATGACGAACAGATGATTTCCCCAAGCGTGATCCGAACCGACATTTGTGCCTGCACCCGCCGGATTGAGGGTGCGCGAAAAATCCGACATCGTAAATGTCGTGACGTTGTTTGAAACACCCTGCATCACCATTTCATCGTAAAAAGCGCGAACTGCCTGACTAAATTGTGAAAGCAAACTGCTTTGGGTATTAACCTGTCCGTTGTGCGTATCGAAACCTCCGATCTGAACGTAGAAAATCTGCCGGTTGATATTTAAATCACCGCGTTTTTTTATCAAACGGGCAACTTGTTTTAATTGGCTGCCGATGCCCGTTCCCGGAAATGTAACGGTAACTTCTTGAAATGTCGCCAACGCCGAATTAGCCGCAATCGCTTGATCAGTGATATGGCTGGCTTCTCTGATATAGTTGTTGGTAGTTAAATCCTGTGTCCGCAATTGATGAAAAGCGGCAAGCCGCGCCTGCGATTCCGCCGAAGTATTGAAGCCCTGTGGACTCAACACAGTGTTTAAAGAAGTTCCGGCATCGGCAATAGTCATCGGCAAAGTCGTCTGTCCGGCGGTAAAAAGCTGCGCTCCGTTAATCGAAGTTACCATCGGAATCAAGCCGCCCGGATTATCTGCGGGCGTGCGGCGATCTGACATTCTGCCTCCCCAACCTGTAAAGGAAAAAGTGTCGGAACGCCCCGATTGATACTGCGAAACCTGATCGGAATGTGAAAAGAGCTGAAAGGGTTTTGTTATCGAACCGTTTTGATATTGCGCCCGCGTCATCGGCGCGACCAGCGTTCCGGCGTTGGTTATAATCGCCATTTTATTTTGCGCCCAAAGTTCGTGGATGCCGTTATTGATGCCGCCTGCTACCGTTCCGAGATTTGGATTTAATCCATAGGTTAAATTATTCATTCGCGGTACGGCAATCGGCAGCAGCGTGTTTTGCGCGATAGCCAAACCCCGCGCACTTCGCTCCGCGCTGTAATCCGCATAATTGCTCAAAGTCGCGTCGCTGTGATTCGGAATAACCGTATTATTGCCGTCGTTGCCGCCCTGCATAAAAATGCAGACCAGAGCGCGGTAATCACTTGGCGCATTCGTTTCACCCTGTGCGTCAACTTTTTGCGCCAAAGCACTCATCAAACCGAAATGCTCAATCTGCGTCGCCAGCGTCAACATACCCAAAGCGCAGCCTGATTTCTTTATAAATTCTCGTCTGTCCTGTGTCATAATTTTTACCTCTGCACCTGATATTGCGACGAACTTGCCGTCAAATAAATAGCCGTTTGTGCGCGAAGCAGCGTGTTCGTGTTTGCAACCGCCTGAACAGCCGTTAAAATTGTGCTTTTCATCTGCGCCGACATCGTGCCGTGCATCAATTTTGTATTTAAAGCGTCAACCAATCTGTTGCCGGTTGTGTCCGCCGCCGCCAACGCCTGCATTTCCGATAAGTCAATTGATGTTCCCATCGGCGCATTCGTGCTGACATTAACTTGCCCGAAAACCATCGTGTTCATAAAATTAGCGCGCGCAATCGCCGTTCCGGTTGTCAAAATACCGAATTCGGGACCGTTGAGAGCCGTTCCCGGAATGATATACTCGGGCGAATAATAATTGAAAACCGTCGGTGATTTAAACATATTCTGTCCCATCGGCGAAATTATTTGGTTGACATAACCGTCGCTCTGTCCGCCGCCGCCGGCTGATTGAACATCGAACTGCCGCAAAACATTGGTTGCCAATTGGACTGGTTCACGGAGTTTGCCGTAATTCGGATCGGTTTTAATATTTCCGCGGGCTTCCGGGTCAAGCAAAATCGCTTTGACAACCGCTTTCAAATCGCCGCGCACGTTTGAACCGTTGTTATTAAAAACCGCCGCAGCGCGCCCGACATACGCCGGTGTCGGATCGCTCGTAACCAATTGCTGAATCAAATATCGGCTGACAAAGGGCGCGACATTCGGATGGTAAAATATATTATCCAACGCCTGATCCAATTCCGTCGCGCCGTTTTGATTTGCCGCAATCGTTGTATTGACTGCGTTCGGATAGTTCAGCAGAGTTTTGGAAGTAACATCGTGATTGCTTTGATTCAAAATCATCGGGTCCTTAAAATTCGGTGCGCCCACCGTTCTATTCGGGCAGGTCGCGCCGGTTACTTCGCATCTGGTCCAGCCGGTAAATACTTCCGTAAAATTATTGACAGTATCCTGCGTATAAGTCGGAATCGGATTGCCATTTGCGTCAAGCTGTAAAGTGCCGTCCTGATTGAGCATAAAAAGACCGATTGTGAAAAGCTGAAGAATTTCGCGGGCGTAGTTTTCATTCGGACTGCTTCTCGTGCTTCGCACCATATCCAGAAAATCGCCCATTGTCGGATTGAGCGTCACATCATACATCAAGTCACGATAATTGCCGAAGGCGTTTTTCGACAGTTGTTGATGATAACTAACCATCCAGCTTGCCTGCGATACATCAAAGCCGGAAACTACCCAAAGTTCGGTCAATGCCCACGCCACGCGGTGTTTTAACTGCGCGTCGCCGTAGAATGCTTCTTGATAAAACCAATTTTGAAGAGGATAAAGTGAATAAAAATCGCGCTTGCAAATCGGATCACAATCGGAAGGAACACCTGTCGGCATCAGCGGATTGTTCGGATAAGGATAAGTCGGATAAGGTTCTTGAAACTGTCCGGCAAGCCACGTCCGCAACCCGAGACGACGAATTCGCGTATCCAATTCCGATGTCGGTCCGAAAGTCGCCTGTTCCATAAAACGAATGCGGTCGCCTGAATATAAATAACCGACAGAATCAGGTTCGATGTCGCGGATGAATTTTCTCGAAGAAGTCGGCATCGGTGTCGGAACTGCTCCGGCATCGTCTTTTATTAAATTGCTTTTTCCGATTTTACCGAACGTCAGATGAACCCGATTGCTCGCCAAACCGCGCCAGACGACGCTCACCAAAAAGTCGCCTTTGAGCAAAGGCTGTTCCCAAAATCCGAGTTCATCTTTTAATCGAATCGTCAGCGCATAAACACCTTCCCGACCTTTGACGGGCTGAATATCCAAAACAGGAAAGCGGTATTGTCGTCCGTTTGCGCTTTCGACATTGACGCGAAAAGCGTTTGCGCCTTCGCCGTCCATCAAATCCAAATTCGTCACAAAAAACACGACTTTTGAATTAGGCAAAAATGTTCCGCTTTGGATTTCCGACACATTTCCGCGCCGAGAATTTCCGTTGGGCGTTACTAATGCGCGTGTCGAATTCGGTTCACTTATCAAAATCGGTGTCGGTGAATCGGGATTCGGGTCTTGCGCCAAAATCGGGAACGCCAACAGAAACACCAAAAAGCCCGCACTCAAAATCTGCCGCTTCAAGCGCGTTTTCCTGTTATTCATAACCCTTTCCTCCAATAATTTTCATTCTAAGTTATTCTTATGTTAGGTGACTTAAATCAACGGCAAACGGAAAAAACACCGTTAATCAATCTGATACAAATCATTTTATAAAAGATAGAACTTAAAACACAAGCTAATTTTTTATTTTAAAGTTTATTTGAAATGTAATTTCCACAGAGTTAGACGCAGAAAATTATGATTTGGTTGAAGAAATATAAAGTTTCGTAAAATTTTGCAGCGATTACCAAATTTGTCCTTGAAAACTCGAAAATCAAGACAAAAATATCGAAGACGAAAACATTTAACACTTTTAGCAAACTTGTTTTCTTGTTCAATCTATGACAAATTCAAAGCATAGTTGTTTTACGAAAATTGATTTGCAGGAGTTTAATATAAATGCACAAAATTACTGCGGAAGCGGCAAACGGAACTGTCGCTTTTGAAGCTGAAGAAGGGCGAAAACTCGTATTATGTTTAGAAGATAACGGCATTGATATTTTGCACCGCTGCGGCGGAAACGCCAAATGCACAACGTGCCGCGTTGAAGTTTTAGCGGGCGATCCGGGACCTATCGGCGATGCCGAAAAAATGATTCTCGCTTCAAAGACCGACTTGGGCGATCACACACGGCTTTCGTGTCAAGTTCGTTTAATGGACGATTTGCACGTTAAGGTCATCCGTCAGGCAAGCGTCGAAGGAATTGATGCGGGCGGAAGACCGAGTGAATAATTAATAAAAAAAGAACAAGGAGAAAATAAAATGTTAGATAGATTGAATAAAATGAATTTTGAAACAGCCGAAGCACATTGCGACGGTCCGTGCGGTGTCTATGATCCGGCGCAGGCGCGAATCGAAGCCGAATCGGTGTTTATGCTGACCAAAAAGATTCTCGATTTGAAACGTCCCGAAGGCGACGACGCGAAAGCACACGCCGCTTATCAAAACACTTTGACGCGCTTTATCGCCATCAAAGAAGAACGCGCGGAAATGGCAAAACATCACGTTCTCGTTTTGTGGACGGATTATTTCAAACCCGAACATCTCGAAAAATATCCCGATCTGCACACGCTTTTCTGGAAAACGGCAAAACTCTGCTCGTCGTGCAAACAGGAAGTCAGCCAAGAACACGCGCAGGAATTATTGGACAATATCAAAAAAATCCACGAAATGTTTTGGGCGACCAAAGGTAAAGATGTCGCCTGGTATATGGCGAGTCAGTAAAAGAAAAGTTTTAGATTACAGTTTTCGGATTGCGGATTTTAATTCACAATCCGAATTTTATTTTGATGAAAAACGAATTACCCGAAGCCGGTTGGAAAGAAAGAATCTTGTTTTTTCTCGGCAAACGCACGGGGTTTTTAGTTGAAGGAAACTCGATGCTGCCGACGCTCAAAGACGGCGACGCGGTTTTAATCAATGAAAAAACCGGGTTTGAAACGGGCGATGTTGTATTGGCAAATCATCCTTTTAAGCAAAGTGTAAAAATTTTAAAAAGAATCGGCAAAATATCAGCGGACAATAAATTTTCTCTGACGGGCGACAACGCGGATGAGAGTTCGGACAGCCGAAGTTTCGGCGCGATCCCGAAAAGCGAAATTCTCGGCAAAGTTACCTGTCGGTTAAAATAAATACAAATCTGTTAATCTGACTGATTAAACTGTGCTTTCGGTTTCCGGTTTCCACGTTTTCGCTTCTTTTCGCATCTCGTCAAGCCTTTTCCAATGCGCGTTAATCGCGTCTTCGCCCGAACCGGACAAACTGATGTTGGTGTTCGGAATTTTCCCGACGAAGGACTTGATAATAAAAACCATTCCGGCTTCTTCGAGTTTGGTTAAATGACTCGAAAGATTGCCTTTGCTCAATCCGGTTAAACTTTGCAGAAACGTAAAATCCGCCGATTCACAATTTGCCAGAGCCGTCATAATCGCCAGCCGCGCCGGTTCGTGAAGCAATTTATCGAGTTCGGTCATTTCCTTAAACAGACTCATAAACTTCCTCCGTTTCATCGCTCACGACGGGTTTGAGATTTGTCGTCAGCAGATAATAATCGAGCGAACCGGCGACAATAAATGTCAAGGCGTAAATCGGTTTGGCAATCAGACTATAAAAATCATTCGCTGTATTTCTTCCCTCGACAAGATTAAGCATTGAATAAAACGACTTCCACGGCGCAAAACTTAAAAGCAGACAGCCAATCGCCATATACAACAAAACATTAGAGATGCCGCGATAACGTATTGACCAAGCCCCTGCGATAAAGCAGCTCATCAGTAAAAAAGTAACGCTGAACGGTAGATTAAAGCGCGCGTCAAGATGACTGCCGACAGTAATTCCGACAATATATGTGAAAAAGATAAAAAAGTAGCTGAGTTTTTCGCGCCCTCCGAGAGGTAATTTTTGGATCAATCCGTATTTTTCCTGAAAATACACGCTAATTTTTTTTGCAAACAATAGCAAAATGACAGCCGTCACCAAAATCGAGCCTAACCACAACTTTAACCAAACGCCTTGTTTAAGAAGATCAAGATATACGAAAATATCCAAAATCTGCCACACTAAGAGAAGAACTCCGACAAACACTGCGGGAATACCGCCCATTTCGCCAACGATTCTTGTTAAGTAATCTAATTTTTTCCGTTCGTTAATCATAATCTTTGCTCCTTGAGATATAATTTTTAAATTACGGTTTGCGTCGCAAACCTGTTTATGGATTTCAATATACAGAAGAAATAATAAACTGTCAAGAACAAGTTTGCAGTGCAAACCTGTTTTTAGATAAATCTTATACAAATATCATCACTGGCGACAATTCGAGCTGCGAATGATAAAATGTATCTATGACGCTTTAATTTTTTGAAGTGAAGAATTTTTATGATTGAAGAAAATGTATTAATTGAAAAATTTGTCGCCAAAAGCCGCAAACGCGAAAGACTGCCGAAACCGGATTGGTTGAAAATCAAAATCGGCGATCCGACAAATCAGAATGCCGTTTTGAAATTGATCGAAGGCTTGAATTTGCACACTGTTTGTCAGGAAGCGCGTTGTCCG
>JBDTSO010000098.1:0-8876 GCA_039931085.1 Acidobacteriota bacterium
GATTACGACGGCGACGGGCGGGCGGATGTTGCAGTATATCGTCCGACAAACGGCGTGTGGTATCTGCTGCAAAGCAGAGCGGGTTTTACGGGTGTGCAATTCGGCACGGCGGAAGATAAACCGATTCCCAACGCTTATATTCGTTAATCAATTAAGTCCAATGTTCAAAATCCAATGTCCAAAGTTGAAAAGAATTTGACTTTGGACATTGGACTTTCAAGGCAAAAAAATTACTTGGAAAACGTCTTCTCAGAGTTTGAGCATCGTAAATTATGCGCTTATTATTTAACAATTATGCGGCAAATACTTTTATCGTCATCAAAACAACAAATTTAACGAGGTTTCAATGAAAAATAAAAAGAATCGGCAAAAAATTATTATCAATCTTTTTTTAGTTTGGACGTTTTTGTTGACTTCTTTGCCGATTCAGGCTCAGAACACACCGCCGACAGAAGAACTTTCTCTCGGTTCAAGCGTTTTCGTCTTTCGCGGTTCAACAAAATCAGCACAAAAAAAGAATGTTGTCCGTGAAAATCCGGGGAAAATTCGCACAAAAACTCAACTGGCTGCTTCCGCCAAAAAAATTCGCACTCAGTACAATACGCTTGCCAAAGTAGTTAAGCGGCGGCAGCGCGTTAAACCTATTGCAGAGGACGAACTGAATATTGCGCGGGCAAATCCCAAAGATGCCGCAATTGCTTTGACAGGCGCGGGACAATATTATTTAGAAAAAAATGATCTGGACAAATCAATCTATTTTTATCGCGGAGCAACCGATCTCGACAAAACAAATCAAGATGCGACGCTCGGTTTGAGCGACGCGCTGGCTGCTAAAGGCGATGATTTACTGGAAAATGAAAGAACCGCCGAAGCCGAAAAAGTTTACAAGGAAGCGTTGACATTTAACGATAAAAACTCTTCCGCGTATGCCGGTTTGGGCGAAGTCTATGACATTCTCGATAAAAATACCGATGCCATCGCCAGTTACACAAAAGCATTGGAATTGGACAAAGATTTGACGGAAATTTATTCTCCGCTCGGAATTCTTTATTTTTATCAAGATAATTTAACCAAAGCCGACGAATTTTTAGGCAAAGCACTGGCAGCCAATAAGGATAATGCGGAAACGCAGTATTTTCTGGGTTTGATTCGTTCCAAACAAAACCGTGATCAAGACGCGCTGGCGGCATTTAAAAAATCGATTACGCTTGATGCAGTTTCCGCTGAAACCCATTACGCGCTAGGCGAAACTTACGAAAAAATTAATAAATACGAAAAAATTAATAAATCGGATGAAGCGATTGCCGAATATAATGAGGCGATAAAATTAAATCCGAAATATGTCGAAGCTTTTTTCGCTCTCGGTGTCGCTCAATATAATAAGGAAAATTATAAGGACGCGGCGGCGGCTTACGAAAAAGTCGTCAAACTTCAAAATACAAACGGCGAAGCGCACGCCAATTTGGGCGATACTTATCGTTTATTGGGCGATTTGGGCAAAGCCGAAGGCGAATACCGGCTGGCGACTTATTTTATAAAAGACGATGCCGAGCTTTTCAGCAAATTCGGCTACGTTCAGGGCGCACAGAAAAAATGGGAAAGTTCCATCAAAGCGTTACAAACCGCCAATTCGCTGAGTCCCAATGTAATTGATTATACAAATCTGGGTTGGGCTTACTACAACTGGGCGCAGGAAGACGTTCGAGCCAACCGTCAGGCTGAAGCCACAGCAAAAACCCGTTTAGCTAAAGAAGCGTTGAAAAAAGCCGTCAATTTGAACAAAGATTTTGCACCGGCGTTTCTTAATTTAGGCGTTGCACTGAACGATTTGGGTGAATATCAGGATGCGGTCGCAGCCTTGAAAAGTGCCATTGAATTGAAAGATAAATGGGTTTTCGCTATCAACGAACTCGGTCGAGCCTATTACGAATTAAAAGACTACGATAAAGCAATTGCACAATTCCAAAAAGCCGTCGAAAGGGATAAAAATTTTGATAAAGGTTATTATAATTTGGGAGAAGCGCAGGTGCGCGGAGGTTTTATCAACGACGCGCGAAAAACATTGGAAAAGCTAAAGTCAATGAAAAGTGTGTTTTACGCAAAGTCCCTCGAAGCAGCAATAGTAACAGCGAAGAAAAAATAAGTCTTAAGTTGTTCCAAGTTCGAGTTAAAAAAGTTGGAGCTTGGAACATTAAAATATGCTCATTTAATTTGAAAAATGCTGTCGGCAACCGGCGAATTAACCAAAATGTCTTTGGCTTTGAAGTTTGCGTAAAAAATCAATTGTCCTAAATCAAATCGCTGTGAATATTTTTCGGGAATAACTACGCCTTCAACCGTGCGAAATTTATCAATCTCAACCGAAGTCGTAACTTCCCTGTCGTTAAAATTATAGCTCGATTCATAGCCTTTTATTTGTCCGGTTTTGTCGTCAACGAAAAAATCGGTGTAATAACCTTCGGGCGAAGTTACGCGAAATCCCTTCTTTTTCTTGAGTTTTTCGGGCAACGCCGAAACTACAAATTCCTTATCATCAATTTTCTGCAAAACGGGAAAACCCACCCGATTGAACGGCGGCAAATTAAAACCGTTGATCGAAGAATATGTTTGCTGTCCGTCATAGATTTGTTTTAGCGGCTGAAACGGATTTGTTATTTCGAGCCGGTATTTGTCGCCGGAAAAAATTGTCGCAAAGGTCGCCGGAATCGCCTGCGGAAACGTCGAAGCCGTAACATCCACCGTTCCTCTGACATCCAGCGTCTTCATTTTCTTTAAATTATCGCCGCCGTGCGCCGCGACAGTCGCTTTTGCCAATTCCAAAGGAGCATTGTCTGTTTTTGTTACAGTTACAATAGTTTTTGTTTCCGGTTTTTGATTTTTGTCTGTTTGTGCAAAAGAATTTGCCGCAAGAATAATGATGATTAATAAAATCGAATACTTTTTCATACTTTTTCTTTGATGCAGTTTTATTGTCGTAAGATAAACTTTTAAAAATACGCAAAAAAAGAGCAAATGTTTTAATTTTGCTCTTTTTTAGTTTTGCTTCTTGTTTTAGTTAGAAACTAAAACGCATTTGCAGTTCGATGCGGCGATTTCCAGAATCAACACCGCCACCGCCGCCTCTAAATCCTCCGAAGCCTCCGGCAGTTGAAAATGATTGTCCGAATCTTCTCGAACTTAAATTACTAACCGGATTCGCCAGATTTACCGTATTCAACAAATTTTGGAAATTTAATCCGACGGTTAAATTATAAGGCTTTCGTTCATTGCCGCCGCCAAAACCGCCGCCGAATCCGCCGCCGCCGCCTCTTCCACCACGTCCGCCTCCACCGCGTCCGCCGCCAATTCCCGGAGTGTTTCCGTCTTGTGGAGTTGTCGCCGCGGTTCTTTGCGGAGATTTGCCGAATCCGAAGGTTTTGTCAAGGCGCAAATTGACGGTAAAACTCGAAGGTCCACTGCCGTAATTACGCGGAATGATTGTAGTATTCGGGTTGGAAATGCCGCTGATGTCGCAAAAAGAATTTGTCAATTTCAATTCCTGACATTTGGCGTTCAAAGCCGAGTATGTCGGACGTTCGGCGAAGATCGAATCTCCGTTCGTATCGAGTCCGGTCGTAATGTTAAAAGGTCTGCCCGAATTAGCAATTATAAACGGACTTGCTTTAACATTCCACGGTAATCCGAAAGAGCCGCCGACAATAAAGAAATGTCTGATGTCGAACGAAGAACGTCCGTATTCATTGCTCGTATCGTAACTATATGCCGGAAAACCGCCGTCGGCATTGCTCTTGCTCGAACCGAGCCGATAATTTCCGAACAATATGAATTTTTGATTCAGAAAACTTCTAAAATTGATAACCAATTGCCGTTGATTTGAAATACCGCTCGTTTCATACTGATAAATGTTGCCCTGCGTCGGATCGGGACGCAATTGCGCCAAGGCTGTCGGATCATTCGTCGGACAAGTCGCAGACGGCGGACAAACCGGCGCGTTGATATTACGCGAACGAAGAATGTGCAAACTTCGCGCCGCTATAAACGATGCCGACACGGTACTTTTGAAAGGCAGTTGTCTTTCGACGGTAAATGAACTCTGAATCGTGTAAGGTGCTTGCGAGTTAGGCGCAACCAGCCGAATTGTATTGGCTAACGGCGCAATCGTTTCCAACTGATCGGCTGTCGGCACGTTTGACACACCGCTTAACGAAAAAACCGGCTGCCCCAAAATTGATTGACTGTTGCTGACGATGTAATTAAATTGCTGGAAACCATCGAATCGGTTTGCCTGCAAAGTATAATTATCGTTAAAGCGGTCGTAAAAAATACCGATGCCGCCGCGAAAGACTGTTTTCGGCGGACGTGCGCCGCCTGCGCCCGGTGAATATGCAGCCGCCAGACGCGGTGCGAAATTCAAACTGTCCTTAATATTTGTTTGATTTTCGTAACGCAAACCCGGGCTGATCGTTAATTTAGGGCTGACGCGCCAATCATCAGTAATAAATCCGCCGAAATCGAACTGCGAGACACTCGCCAATGGATTTCCCGATGTAATACTGAATTGGTTCGGATTATAGAGCGGGTCGGTGTTTCCCAAAAGCCTTCCGCGATATTGGTCAATCGGCGAAATAGCCGGCGAAATTATACAAGTCGGATCGGTTTGTGGATCACAAGTCGAGTCTCTTCTGACTTCGGGACGACCTGCGAAAGTAAATGTTCCGCCGTAATTATTTTCAGAACGGTCTTTTACATTATCGCCGCGAAGTCTGACACCGAATTTGACCGAATGCTGTGAATTTTTACCGAGCGTTGTCGTTGTGTAATTTTGTAATTCCCAGTTGTTTTGACGATTGTAACTCAAGCCGATTTGTGCGCCGCCGCCGACAAAAGCCGATGAAACATTAATCGTCGGAATACTGTTATCGCCGGTCTGGTCGCGGCTTTCTACCTCGTAGCGAAAGCGTGTTTCGTTGATCGTTTTCGGATTGATGATCGCCGTTTCAGTTAATTGAATATCGTTATCTCTTCTGCTGCTCTCATAACCGACACTCGGCAGCGTAAAATTGCCGATGTTTGAATTTACCTCCGTCGTGCGGGAAAAACTGTAACGCGCAACCAGCGTATTTTTATCATTTATCGCATAATCAACGCGCGGACTAACGGAAAACCGTCTGGTCGGAATCGTAAATTCCTGCTGAAAAGGAACGATATTAAATGACGAATCCAAAATAGTAGCGTTGACAACCGCGCCATTGTCGAGCGAACGGTTGCTGATGTCAAAGAAAAATGAAGATTTTCCTTTTTGAATCGGACCGCTGATGTTGCCGCCGAAATCTCTTTTTTGACTGGCGGCGCGATTGACGGCGAACGGATTGCGCGAATTCAAACTTTCATCATTGAAATTAAAAAACGCCTGTCCTCGAAATTTATCCGAACCGGGTTTTGTCAAAACTTCGACGCGCCCGAAACCCAAGCGATCAAATTCGGCGGAAAAAGGATTGGAATTGATGCGAATTTCGCGGATTGATTCCTTTGGCGGAAGCGTGCCGCCGGTGAAGCCGTCAATATAAATCTGTCCGCCGTTCGGTCCTGCCGAAGGTCCCGCCAAAGCCTGTAAAGCCGCTTCAAGGTCGTCAGGATCGTCAGGCAAAGCGTCAAGTGCCGCGCCTTTAATCACGGTCGCGCCGGCGTTGTCAGCAGGATCGGTTGAAAGCTGATTATCTGTATTGATCTGAACTTGTTCCTGAATTGCATCAACCATCAAAGTTGCGGTTAGTTCGGCTCGCTCGCCAGTTTTTATTTCAACCTGTGTATTTTCATACAACCCGAAATTCGGCGCAATTACGCGCACCGTAAAAGTTCCGGGCGTAAGTCCGTTGATCGTATATTCGCCGTCGCGGTTGGTCGTCGCCGTTTTTTCTTTGCCGCTGGAGTCAACCGCCGTAACGGTTGCGCCGACAACAATTGCGCCCAAACTATCCACAACCTGCCCGTTCAAACTTCCCATTTGCTGGGCAAAATTAGTCGAAGATATAAATAATGTAATAAGCCCGATAAATAAGAGTGATTTTATGTATTTCATTGTAATCTTTAAAAAAGTAGAATATTTTATTTGTTATGAAAAATTTGTATCTATAAAAAGCCACGCAAACTTAAATTTGCGTAGCTTTTAATTTTTGTGTTTTTATGGAAATCCGATGCCGTCCAGTCCCGGAATACTGAAACCCGAATCTTGACCGCCCTGTCCGCCGCCGCGTCGTCCGCCGCCTTGCGGTAACTGCTGCGTTTTTAAGAATGGCTCAACGCCCGACAATAATTTTATTGCCGTTACATTCTCTAAATTCGCGCCTTTCGTGCTGGAAGCGGCAACCATATCGCCGACCTTTAAATCACTAATCGTGATGTTCGGAAAGCGATCAAGCATATCGTCAATACTTCCGCCGCCACGCATTCCGCCGCCTTGTCCCATTCTATTTTGTCCCGCAGGCTGAGTTGGCGGCGGCGTTTGTCTATCTGTTTGACTACTTTGCGGAGGTTTCATTCCACCTTGTCCGGGCTGCGCTCCGCTTGCCCGCATCATTTGCATCATCGCCATTCTTTGCGCCATTTCCGCCGGAAATTGTTTGGCAACCGTATTTTTTCCAACCACAATGGTTACATCTTTTTTGGTTTGAATGTTATTGATTGTGATTTCATTTTTTTCGGGATTGATGGCGGTTATTGTTCCGGCAATGGTTTGAAACGCTCCAGTAACGACTTCTTCCGCTTTTACAGTCGAACCATCGGCACTTTTATCGCCGTAAGCGCGTATCATATCGCCGCTTTTTATGTCGGCGAATGAACTAACTTTCGCTTCATTATAATTGACCGAATCGGGCGCGTAACGAAGCAGTTTCGCATCATCCTTTAGCGTTACCGTTACATCGCTCGAACTTGCGACTCCGCGCACCCCAACAGTAATCTCTTTGGTTTGCGGATTTACAGATTTGACCTGTCCCGAAATTCCGCGCGTTCGCCATTTTTCCTGATCCTTAGTGTTTCTTTGTGCAATGTCGGATTTCGACAATAAATAAACCGCTTTGGCAGGAACTGATTTTTTGTCTTCGGAAACTGCTCCGGTTACCAGCAATTTGTCGCCCACTTCTATTTCTTCAAAACTCGAAGCTACCGCCGCCGGCAAAATCGGATTTTCCGGTGGAATGCGTTTATATTGCGTTTTGTCGGTCAAAGCTACGTCAATCGCGCCGTCTTTCGTTTGTAAAACAATTTTTCCGGCGATCACCGATGTAACTTCGCCGCCCGCAAAATTCTGCTTGATGCCGACATCGGATGATTGTGCAAAGATGTTTGCCGCTCCAAACAGCAAACATATTGTTATTAAAATAAATGTTTTTCGCATATTTATTATTCTCTCTTTTAATTCCAGATTTGTTACCGATGTTTAAACGCCAACGCCGAATGTTAAGTTGCTTTTTGAATAACAACTATAAAGACGCAGATTATAGCAAAAAAGTTTTGTTAGTTTTGTAAAGAATTGTAAATATAGGGTTAAGAGGAGATTTTTGAAAAAAATTTAAAAAAATTAAGTCTTCTTCCAGGCGTTGGTTGAACGCGCAGTCAAAACCAAACCGAGGCTGGCGGATAGCAAAATTAACAAGGCGACAGTCCAAATAAAAGGAATGGAAAGAAATATCGTCCAAACAACAACGCCGAGCAAAATCGCCAGCGTTTCCGATTGTTTGCTTTCGGGTAAAAAGCTTTTCTGCAACTTTTTGCCGAGGCTCACCTGTAAAGCGACGCGCCCGAAAACGTAGCCTAACATCAATAAAACAAACGCCATTAAACTGATAATCGCACTCAGATAATTTGGCAGCAAACTTAAACCTGAAATAACTCCAATCGTCGTTACGACAAAACCAGCGAATCCGAGAGCAATTACTTTTAACGTCGAAAGCTGAAAACGAGTAATCGCGCGACTGACCGCGCCCGGCGCGATTGTCGTGAAAACCAGAGAAATAATAAACCAGAAAAGAATTGATAAAATGCGCTGGGCGAGAAAAGACCAGGAGAAACTCGGTGAAAAAATTTGCGCCGGATTTTGGGAAAAATTACGCAGCTCGTCTTCAAACATCGCAATCATCACGGTTTCTTTGCCTTGAGTGCGAAGCGGCTGTTCGCTTTTAGCGCGATAAGTTCCGCCGAAAACAATCACATCGCCGCCGATAAAAGCGTTTTCTTCCTGAATTATATTGCCGCCGATTGCCGCGACATCGCCTTCGACTTTGCCTTCGATGATGACATCGCCGCCGAAAACCAGAATTCCCTTTGCTTCTTTTTTGACGATGACGGTTTTGCCGAAAGCATAGATTTCATTGTCTTTTGCTTCTTCAACCGTCATCGTTTTTCCGTCGGGCGAAAGCGAAATATTTGTTTGCGCGTAAATTGTAAAGACAGCAGCCAGAATAAAAATAAATCCCGTGAATAGCTGCTGAAAAGGGATTTGAATTGGCGTAAAAAAGTCTGTTTGTATTTCAGTATAAATCACTTTTTTTGAATTTACATTTATTTAAGCGCGATTGAAACGAACAATTAAACGGGAAAAAGCTACTAAAGCGATAAACAAAATACCGGCTAGAAATAGGACTGAAACCGTTGAATTAAAAGCGATATGATGGCTGACGGAACGCAAAATAATTGTCGTTCCGATGGCAATATCGTAAATCAGATGAAGCGCAAATCCGCCGACAGCTAAAATTTGATCGCCGATTTTCCAAAATGTGCTGACAACCGTTCCGGTTTCACTGCCAAGTCCCAAAAGCCCCAGCAAAGTCAAAGCCGCACAAATAAAAAATGCCTTAATTCTTTCCTGCGGACGACGC
>JBDTSO010000099.1:0-8815 GCA_039931085.1 Acidobacteriota bacterium
AATCTGAAGCCGTGCTGAATGCCGAGAAACAATCCCGATTGCTCCAAAGCCGGTTTCCAATGAAATTTTTCTTCCCTTTCTGTTGCGGAATCGTCGGATTTCTTTTCGGAAAAATTAATTTGTCTGAAATCATTTTCCAGATTTTTTTCATTCAACTCAATTTTTTCAAAGTCTGTTTTTGCAAAATCCTGTTCGTTTTTGTTTTCGGCTTCTAAAAACATTAAGTGCTGCCTTTTCCGTGTCGGTTCGACGGCAAAAACAACCGACTTGTGCAGTTTTCTAAATTCTTCTTCGGCAATACCGACTACTGCAATCTCCGGTTTTTCCGTCGGCATATTGACAGATAAATTTCGTTCATCAAATTGATGATGCGCGGGAAGTTCAACCTTTAATTCATTTTCCTGCGCCCACGCGCAATTACAACTAAATAAAATTATTAATATAAATATTACTTTCATCACAATGAGTTTTTAATTTCTTTTAATTTTCGGTATCCGTGCTTATCGGCATTTGTTTTTTAAGTTTAATCTGCAATGTCGCGCCGCGTCTTGAATCAGTCGCCGCTGCGCTAATTGTTCGGTCTGCGGCGATTTGCCATTTTGAGGCGAGATAATCAGTAATTGATTTCATTCTTTCTTCGACCATAATATTTGATTCATTTTCATCTTTGTCCGCACTGATTTCAACTGTCAGATTCGGATTTTGCCGAATAATTTGTCCGGTCAGTTCAAGTAAAGAAATTGCCGCGCCGGATAATTTCGCTTGATTACTGTCGAAATTCACCGTCCCGACGAGCGGTTCGATTCTCTCAAAACTCACTTTCGCCGCCGGATCGTCGAGCCGCGATTGAACGTCATCGGCGCTTTCTATTTGCTGATTGCCGTCAATTTCCTGACTGCTCAGATATACGATTTTGACTTGCGGAACACCGCCGCCGTTCATATTTATTTTGTAATTTACGAATTCGGCGGGCGCGGGCAATTCAAATTTTTTGAAATAATCTTTGATGCCCGAAAGTGAATGTTCGTGTATTTGGGCGGCGAGTAGTTTTTGTTTTTCGGTAAAAATTTTGTCGGCTTCGCTTTGGATATTTTCCCGCGCCTGTTTTTGCGTTTTGGCAAGAAATTCGCTCGAAGTCGTCGGGATTTCAACGAGCCGCAAATCGAGTTTTTCCGGTTCGATGTCGAGCCGCGAAGCCAAATTTTGTGAGTAAAGATTGCGCTCATCCTTTGATAAAGGCTGACCGGTAAAAATATTCATCTGCACAAGTGTTTTATTGTCTTCGTTTGAAGTTTCTACGCTGGAAACGTAGCCGCGCTGTCGTCCGTCAGGCAGTTCGGCGAAACTTTCTTTCCAAACTTTCTTGGCAGCATCTTCGACGCGGTTTTGCTCCTGCTTTTGAACAATTTCATCTTTTAGCTGCGTGAACGATTCGTAAAGCGGAACTGAAATCAGCACGAGCGGCACGAGAATCAGCAGAAAACGTCCGGGCAGACTTCCGATTGTCCGCAATTTATCAAAGCCCGGAAAACGCGCGAGAAAATATTTTGCCCAGATGCTTTCGTCGTCAAGTTTGCGCCATTCTCTGACTTTTTCAGTCGCGCTTTCGGTGTTGACGCGCAGAGCGAGAAAGACGAGCATTGCGGAAAACATAATCGCCACTAAATTTGTTAAAATCAGCAAACCCGCGCCGCGGGCGATGTTTAAACCTTGAACTGAATCGCTTGTGGCGGCGATACCGAAACCAAAACCGATGGCATCGAGCGGCGGCATCAGCGCAACGGCAATCGCCACACCCGGAATCGAAGTCGCTACTCCTTTAACTTCTTTGCTGACCGCAATTGCGCCGGTCGCACCACTAAATAATGCGATAAAAAGATCGAGCGTGTTCGGACTCGTGCGTGCGGCGATTTCGTTGGTAACTTCCTTAAACGGCAATAAAACAACGAGCAACATCGCAAAACCGATGGCGAGCGAGCAGCTTAAAACGATGTTGAGAATCGCCCGCCATCCTAGAATCACATCGCCCGAAGCGGATGCCAAACCGCCCGCGAGAATTGGTCCCATCAGCGGCGAAATAAGCATCGCGCCGATGACGACTGCCGGAGAATTTAAAACCATTCCGAGTATCGCTATTCCAGACGAAAAAAGAATTTGCAGCCAGTAACTCGTGTCCTGCAAAGTCGCTGATCTTGACAAATCGAGATAAATTTCCGTCTTGCGCTCCCGATTCACGCCGAGACTTCCGGCGAACCAATCACGCCACGAATTTATATTCGACGGCGCAGAATCGTCGGAATTAATTTTGTCTTCGTTCGTCATGTATACGTAATTCCTCTGATGAAAAAGATGTGAAAAAGATATAAAAAGTTAATCAAAATTATAAAAAATTTATCTTCAAAATAGCGAATAGCTGATAGTTAATAACTGTTTAATGGAATCAAATAATTATCAGCTATTCGCTGTCAGCTAGCCGTTATTCCGATGTAAAACCAAACAAAAAGCAGTTATCTATGCTGCTCTATGATAAAAATATCTTTTTAATTTTGATTACCGTTATCCTCCGAATCTTCCTTCGCAATATTGCCGCCGATGGCTTTTGCCACGTCGCTGCCGAGGCTTTGAATGTGCAAATCGCGCTGCGTGTTTGGAATTATAATATTGTTTTCAGCAAGAGCTTCATTAATGGCGACAGCTAAATCACTGCGAATGCCAACTGATTGATCGCCGTGCTGCGTCCACGCCCGCACTTTGAAATTCAGCGAATCCGCGCCGAATTCGACAAATAAAACTTTCGGCGGCGGCGTTTTGGAGACGAGCGGATGTTTGGCGACGGCGTTTTGCAGAAGTTCGATGATAAAACGCGGGTCTGCGCCGTAATCCACGCCGATTGGGATTTCGATGCCGCGCTGCAAACTCGAAAAAGTCCAGTTCGTGACGCTTTCAGAAATCAGTTTGCTATTCGGCACGATAATTTCTGCGTCGTCCCACGTTTGTACAAGACTGGCGCGAATGCCGATGCGTCTTACAATGCCGCTCGCGTCGGCAATTTTCACCGAATCGCCGACTTTGACCGGACGCTCGAACAGTAAAATTATGCCCGAAACAAAATTGTTGATGATATTTTGCAGACCGAAACCAATGCCGACACCGAACGCACCTGCAAGAATCGTAAATTTCGTTAAATCAAACCCGACGGCGGCAACGGCGAAAAAGAAACCGAGCAGTAAAATGACGTAGCGCAGCATTGTCGAAATCGCGTAAGGAATGCCGCGTTCGAGCGAAAAGCGCGGATAAACGTCTTCTTCGAGAACAAAATTGATAAACCGTGAAAGCAGAAATGCCGCCCAAACCGTAGCGACAAAAAGCAAAACGTTGCCGAGCGAAATATTGAGCGAACCCAAAGTTAAACTGGCGGTCAAAACTCCCTTAATCCATTCGTAAATCGGCTCGCGCAAAGATAAAAGTTCGAGAGTCAAAATTATCCACGCGATAAATGCGAGAAACCGCAGAAATTTTCGCAGACGGCTTTGAATCAAAGCGCGATTGTGTTGCACCATTCCGAGCAGACTCAACGGGCGAAAACGCAGTGCGAAAATTATCAAACCGTCAATAATTCGCACTGCGGCGTAGAGAATAACCGCCGCGTACGCGCTTCTCAAAACCGCATTTCCCAACAGCCGCGACAGAGAAACGTAGCCAAAAGCGTTGGTCAGAAATGATACGGCAAAAATCGGCAGCGCGATGAGCGCGGCGATTTTTATTGTGCGGAAAATCTTGCCGTGAATGATTTCTTCGGTTTCGTTTTTCGACAGCCGCGCCAAAAAAAGCCACAGAAAAAACAAAAACCCGCCGAGCATTTCCGCCAGTAACAAAAGGCGCGAATAGACGGGAATCGGTTCGGCAACGACGCGCAGTTGGTCAACAAAATAAAAGACGACGAGCGAATAAAGCAACGGATAAAGCGGGCGTTCGACGAGTTTCCGCAAAATAATAATCGTCGGCACGAGCGCAATCGCGCCGAAAATCGCACCCAGCATCTGCGGCGTTGGCGGGTAAATCCACGAACTGACGAGAATCGCCAGAATCAAAGCTGTGGCAACCGGCAAATGAAAAATGATCGCCGCGTTTTTTAATTCCGGTTCTTTTTCCGTCCAAGGTCGGGCGCGGCGGCGCAGAAAAATCAAAATTCCGGCGAACAGGGCGAAAACTAAAAAATGAATGAGAATTTTATCGAGATTACGTCCGGCAAAATCGGTCAGAGCCTTGACTTGAACGGCAAACGAATTGTTCACGCTGCTTGCCGCGTCTGTTCGCGCCCGCGTCCAAAAACCCGTATTCCAAATCGCCGGACTGTCCCGCACGAGCAGCTTTCCGACCAAAGATTCGCGTTTCTGTTTGATTGATTCGAGCGCGTTGTTCACCCGTTTTTGCTGTTCGGCAACTTTGCTTTGCAGCGCGACGATTCTCGATTGTTCGGCTTCGATCTGCGTTCTTATTTGGGCGGCGGAAGTGATGATTTCTTCGATTCGCGCCGTTACTTCAGGCGGTGTTTCTACCGCTGTTTCCAATTCATCAAGCGTTTTTTTCCATTTGTCTTCTAAAGTATTTAGCTGCCCTAAATCGCCTTCGAGTTTTTTGGCGCGACTCGTCAAATCATCATTCCACTTCGGTAGATTTTTCGCCAGTGTTTTCCAATTGGTTTCAAAACTTTTCAGCCTTTCGAGCGAAGGGCGACCTTCGATGATTCGCCCCGTTTCTTCGAGTTTTGCGTCAATGTCGTCGGTCAGTGAGGGCAAACCCCGCTCGACGTTTTCGGCGGTCGTATCGGCGGAAACGCCCGCGCCGAGTTCTTTGAGCGATGCCGACGCGCTTTCCGCCCGTGCAACGATTTCGGAAAACGGAATCGGTGTCGGTGAAACAGTTGCCGCGGGCGCGATGTTGGCATTAGCTTGATTGCTGTTTGCCGCCGCTTTTTCCTGCGCTTTGACCGCGATGCCGAAAATCGGCAGCAGTAAAATTATAGCCAAATAACCGACCAGTAACCGACACAAATTTTGATTTATCTTTTTCATTCTAAACTTCTTTTTCTCAAATCTGTAAAAAACAAACTGGAACATCAGTCATCGAATGACGTTCCAGTTTCGATTTGTAACAGATTGATTTAATTTTGCAAAACCGTCGCCAGCGGTTGTCCAATCCAACTTTCTGCCCGACACGCGCATTTAAGACCTTCAAAGTTCCAACGGCAGAAGCACGCGCCGTCACAATTTTTGGTTGCGAAACGGTTTCATCCGTCGAAGCCGCGCCGCGTGATCTTTCGATCAGCAACTATGTTTCGCGGTTTTTTTCCTGTTCCCGCGCCGCTTGTAATTTTTCCTGCGCCTTTTGAAAATCAGCCCGCGCCGCGTCTAATTGCGCTTGTGGTGCGGAATTGGATGCGACTAAAGATTCCATTCGCTGCATTTCAACCGACGCGCGTTCGACTTCTTTTTACGCCGCGTCAACTTCGTTCTGCGCGTTTTGAACAGTTGCCGCGTCTAGTTTATTCAAATCCTTTTCCGGCGGCGCGTTTGACACATCATTTTGCGTTTCGATCTCGACAATCGGCGCGTCTTGTTCAACCACCGCCCTTCATTGATCAAAACTTTAGTGATTAAGCCATCCGAAGGAGCTTTGACGACGAGATTTTCGGGCGCATCAGCCGTTTTTTTCGTCTGACACGCCGCGCTGAAAACGATTGCGGTAATCAAAAAGACAGAAATTATTTTGATCGAAGGGGGTTCGTTTAAATGGTTTTTTACAATAAAACATGAGAAAAACCTACCCGTTTGCAGTATTCGCTTTTTTATCAAACTCGAATTTTGCGCCCGTCATTTCTTCCGAAACTTTTGACCGAATTCAAATCTGCCAAATCGAGTTTCATCACCTTAATATCGGCTTTCGGAAGTTTTGTTTAATTTCGTTCGCCGCCGTTTCGCCTTTTTCCAAAGCGCGAACCGCCATAATCACTTTCGCACCGTTTTTCGCTAAAACACACGCCGTTTCAAAAACGATTCCGCTGTTTGAACCTGTCACGATGGCGATTTTGCCGGTTTGATCAACAACATTTTCTTCCGTCCAATTTTCTCCCGCGACGAGTTTTCGATTATTGTTCAAAACTTTAAAGCCGAGCGGAATTCCGGCGGCAACCGTGCCGACGAGTGCCGCTTTGCCGACGTTTTTGTGCGTCTTTTTGCTCATAAAATTCGCTGCGAGAAGTCCGAGAGCAAAACCGCCGCCGACTTTCAGGAATTTGGTTTGGACGAGTTCCGAAACGGTTAAATCCATTCCTTCCAAAGAAGTATCAATATCGGTCGCGTCGGGAATGATTTTGGCTTTTTCGGTTAGTTCGTTGGCGTATTCCGCCGAGTTTTTCTTCCGGTCTGGCGTGTCTGACATCTTCTTCGTCGGCAAAACTGTCGTCGTGAATAATTTCGTTTTGCAGCGCGTCGCTTTCTTCGACTTCGCTGCTGCCGATTGCCTCGTCCGTGTCTTCCGGTTTTATTAATTTAGACGCGAGCATCGGCGTTAATGTAAATGAAAGGAGCAGCGAAATTGCGATAGCAAACACCGCCGTCAAACCGAAACTCGACATAAATCGCCCGACGATGCCGCCCATAAATCCGACGGGCAAAAACACCGCCATCAGCTAAATATTTTCAAGAACGACAATCGCGTCATTAATCACGATTCCGACCATTGATGTTAAGGAGAGCATCGTAATTTGATTGAGCGTATAACCGACCGCCGCCATAATTGCGAAAGTTGAAATCAGCGATACGGGAATGGGGATTGCCGCAATAATTGTCGAGCGAAAATTCCACAAGAAAAGAAAAACGACAAGCGAAGCCATTAAACCGCGTTCGATCAAGTGAGTTTGAATTGATTCGAGTGACGCTTCGATAAATACGGATTGATCGCCGATAATTTGAGTCTTGAAATCTTCGGGCAAAGTCGGTTGGATTTCCGCCAAACGCTGTTTGACGAGTTCGGCAACTTCAGTCGTATTTTGAACCGATGCCGACATTCCCATTCCGATAGTTACTTTTCCGGCTTCGACTTCCGGCAAAGGCAGCGAAAGTTTGATCTGCGAAGTGCGAACAATCGTCGCAATCTTTGAAGATGACGTAACATATTCGCCGGCTGAAACCTGACGCTCATCAACCGAGCCGGAAATCGGCGCATAAACAACCGCGTCGGTAATCGCTTTTTGGGCGATGTTCACCTGCGTTTGCGCGTTAGCAAGCCTGGCTGCGCCGAAGCAATGTCCCTGATAGTTCTGTGCCGCGACGTTCTTCGTGTTTTCATAAGTTTTCAGCGCGGCTTTCGCGTTCGTCGTTTCGGTGTTTGTCCGCTGCTGGTCGTAAGTCAAACGCGATGTGTCGCCGGTTTTCAAAAGATTGGCGTAACGCTGTTCATTGACTGCCGCGAGTTTCGCGTCCTGCACGAGAGCGCGAGATAATTTTGATATGCCGACTGAACTTCAGGCGCATTCGTCGCATCGAATTTTCCGTTCGGCTAAATTCCCAAACGCGCCGCCGTCTGATTAACCGCCGCCTGCGCTTCATTTACACCTGCTTTTGCCTTTGCAAGCCGCAACTGTGCGTCTTTATCGTCAAGCCGCGCGATCACTTGTCCGCGCTGAACAAAATCACCAATTTCAACCGATGTGGAAATAATCTGACCGGAAACTTTCGGCGCAACGTCCGTCGTTTTATCGGCGATGAAAGAACTCGTTCCTTCAATAAAATCGGGAATTCCGCGCACAATCGCCTGCGCCGTCGTTACTTGAACCGGTCCGGTTTTCGCGCCGCTGGCGTTAATATTTACATTCACATTATCCTTCGCTTTTGACTAACAGCCATTTATTCGACACCCGCAGAAATTTCGATTTTGGATGCGGCTTTTTTATCGGCAACGACATTGATCGGAATTTTCCAGACCAACGTTTTTATACGGCAAGTTCCCGTATTATCTTCACGGCAATAATAAACGGTCAACTTTGCCTTTAATGTCGCCGCGCCTATTTTCTCAGCTTGAAAAGGTAAAACTAGCGGAAGTTGTTTGAACTTTTCTTTCGGATTGGCGATTTTTACATTTTGACCGCTTTCCACCGAAACTTCATAACGCTGCGGCGCGTTCGGGTTCAAATGATAACCTTCAGGCAAATTCAAATTGAAAACCAAAGAATTTGCCTGATTTGCCGAAATTTTCTGAATTTCAAGTTTTGTTTCGTTTGCATTCGGCGAAGAATTACCCGTATCACTTTTAATAATTTTTGGCGGCGTTAAACCTGAAATTTTGAGCGTCGAAACTTCCTTTGTTTTCAAATCCACAACGCGAATCGCGTGATTGTTCGTGTCAGCGATAAAAAGTTTGCCGTCCGCCACGCTCAAACCGCCGGGTTCATAAAACGTCGACGTTTTTCCGTCCATTTGTCCCGATTTTCCTGTTCCCAAAAACGTCGTAACCGTTTTATTTTCAGGATCGAGAAGTTTGATTTTGTGGTTGTAAGTGTCGGCAATCAAAACTTTTCCGTTATAAAGCGCAACGCCCAAAGGATGTTGAAGGCGAACATCATCTTCTTCGCCATCTATGTCGCCGAAATCGAATAAATCGCCGCCGACTAAGGTTTTAACCGTTTCTTTTTGAAAATCAATCTCGCGGATAATGTTCGATTCGCTGTCGGCAACAAAAAGATTTTTCCCGTCGGACACGATTCCCGAAGGCTGTGCAAAAGCGGATTCGCCGATTTTGCCGTCAAGCCGCGCTT
>JBDTSO010000100.1:0-8814 GCA_039931085.1 Acidobacteriota bacterium
AAATATTTGAACGGCAAGGCGCAAATTTGTATTCAGCCGTACCGATTTCCTTCGCCCAAGCCGCGCTCGGAGCGGAAATCGAAGTGAAAACTTTGGACGGCGAGGAAAACTTAAAAATTTCGGCGGGAACGCAGACTGGAACGGTTTTTCGCATTAAATCAAAAGGAATGCCCGCGCTCGGCGGTCGCGGCAAAGGTGATTTATTTGTCGCCGTAACTTTGATTACGCCGAAATCTTTGAACAAAGAACAGCGCAAACTGCTTGAACAATTATCCGAAATAGAAGATATTGATTTTCACGACGAGTCTTTTATGGATAAAGTGAGGAATATTTTCGGTTGATTATTTACGGATGGCGACTACCTCAAAAAGAGCATTTTTGAAGAAAACTTTTTTCAAAATACTCTCGAAATGAATTGGCTTTATTTGGCGATGTTCAGCTTTCGTTTGCTCTATCGAAGAATTTTCCTCCAATATCTGAAAAGGCAGGCGGGCGAAAACCTCTTTTATTTTATTTTCGGTAAAGTGAATCGTGTGGTCAGCAAACGGCGATAATTCAAAGCGAATGCCGAGCGCGTTCCACCAGCCGTGCGCCGCCGAAGCCGCCGAATAAATCGGATGATGAATATTTACCGTAAAATAAAGCAAGCCTTCGGGCTTGAGAACCCGCGCAAGTTCTTCAACAATTTTAATCGGATTTTCCGCGTGGTCAATGACATTATCACTCAAAACGACATCGAAAGAAGCGTCGGCAAACGGAAGTTTTTCACCGATGGCGGCGATGGTTTGAACATTTCGCTGCCACGCCGGAAATAATCTCTGGTAATCAACCGCTAATGGATCAATGCCGACTTTGAATTTATTGCCGAAACCGAAAATTAAACCGTGCGCTCCGCTTCCGACTTCCAAAATACGAGTTTCACCGGAAATCAGTTGTATTTTTTCCAATTTTTTGCGGATTGCTTGAGCGTGTTCTATTACCGATAAACCTGTTCCAATCTCGTTTCCGCTCATTTGTTCGGCTTTTTTTTCCTGATAATCGAGCTGCCGTTCAAGCGCACGCCGACCGCGCTGCCGCTTTTTTTCGGCAAGCCAACGCTGCCACATTGATAATTCGTTTTGAGTCATTTTTTTATCTTTAGCTTAACAACCAATCCGTTTGCGCCGACTGCCCAAATCGCATTTTTACCTTTTGATTGAACCGAGTTATAGTTTTCCTTGTCGAGATTTTTCCAAGTTTTTCCGCCGTCGCGAGAAATATCGGAACCGCTTGAGCCGACGGCAATCAATGTCTTTTTGTTAATATAATCAACGCCCGAACGATAACCGTTTAGACCTTTTCCAAGCGTCCAAGTCTTTCCGCCGTCATTTGTAAAAGCAAGATTATTGTTGATTTCATTCGGCTTTTCATAATTTCCGCCGACGATTACGCCGTTTAATTTATCAAACATCGCAATCGAAAAAATACCGCTTCCCGCCGTGCCTTTGACAATCGGCGTGTCGGAAACAAGCCACGAAACACCGCGATTGTTTGAACGGAAAACTCTCGCATAGTTTCCGCCGGAAACTAAAAAAAGATCGTTTTTGCCGTTTGTAATTAAACAAGTTCCGCTCGCCGCAAACGCGGCTTCACCTTCTTTAGCATTCGGCATTTTTGAATTATCCGAAACTCTCCACGTTTCGCCGTCCTGCATTTCAATCAACAAGTATTTGCCGTCAACCGGATCGCTCATCGCAATTCCGTGTTTTTCGTCCCAAAAGGCAAGTGCGTCGAAAAATGCTTTCGGATTTGCATTTTTAAATTGCAGTTTCCAAGTTTGTCCGCCGTCAATGGTTTTATAAATCCGCGAGTTTTCTCCCTCGCCGATGCTTAAAACGTAAGCCGTATTCGCGTTAAACGCTTCGACATCGCGGAAATCGAGTTTATCGGCATCTGGAACTATACCGACCGTCCAATTTTTTCCGCCGTCAATTGTTCGCAAAAAAGTTCCGTTCGTGCCGCTTGCCCAAATGACATTTTCATCAACTACCGAAAGTCCGCGCAAACTCGCTTTTGTGTCAATCGTCTGTTTTTGCCATTGTGCGTCGGCTATCGAAACAAATAATGCAAATGCTAAAAATAATAACTGAAGGATTTTTGTATTCGTTTTCATAAAATTTCCGATCAAATAAGCAAAATTATTACATTCACGACACATTTCCGCAAAAAGATTTTTGAATAATTGCAAGTAAAGTTGTAGCTTATTGAAAATGCGAAAATTTCTAACGGCAAAATGGCAGGATTTAATAATGGCAAATTACGAAGTCGAACCGTCGCTGTTAGCCGAATTTGTGCCGGAAGGAACGGAACTGGATTTTCACGACGGGAAATGTTACGCGAGCCTTGTCGCGTTTATGTTTCTCGACACGCGCGTTTTGGGTTTGCCGATTCCGTTTCATATCAATTTTGAAGAAGTAAATTTGCGTTTTTACGTCAGGCGCGAAACGCCGGACGAAGTGAAACGCGGCGTTGTTTTCATCAAAGAAATAGTTCCGCGCCGCGCCATTGCGCTGGTTGCCAAGAGTTTTTACGGCGAACCTTACGAAACTTGGAAGATGGCGCATACGAAAGAGAGAGATGAACTCGCTTATTTTTGGTCAAAAGCCAATTGGAGAAATAATATCAAGATTGAAATCGGCAAAAACTTAGGCGTTCCGGCAGAAAATTCGCACGGTGAATTTATCATCGAACATTATTGGGGTTACACGAAACGCGGCGCGAATCGAACGGATGAATACAAAGTCGAGCATCCGAGATGGGAACTTTTTGACGTAAAAGATTATGAAATTAAATGCGATTTCGGCAAACTTTACGGCAAAAGATTTTCCGGTCTATCAAATGAAAAACCGGACTCAATTTTTATGGCGAAAGGTTCGCCTGTTTCGGTTTATAAAGGAGCAAAAATTGTGAATCACAGATAGAAAATGTGCTTTACGATTTACAAACTATGGCAATTATCGGCATCGTTGCCGTTGCGCAAAATTATGCTATCGGAAAAGACGGAAAATTACCGTGGCATTATTCGGCTGATTTGAAGTTTTTTAAACAAACGACTTTGAATCACGCTGTTGTAATGGGTTTCAATACTTGGAAATCAATCGGAAAACCTTTGCCGAAACGTTTGAATATCGTTCTTTCGCATTCACAAATTATTGAAAATCAGCCGAATGTTTTGCTTTTGCGAAGCACGGAAGAGGTTTTGGCTTTGTCGAAATATCTAAACTGCGACTTATTCGTTATCGGCGGCGCGAAAACTTACGAAAATTTCGCGGACGCGATTGACGAGTGGATTGTGACGGAAGTGCCTGAAAAAGTTGAAAATGCCGATACATTTATGCCGCCAAACTTTCTTGATAAATTTCAAATTCGGGAAATAAGAAAACTCGAAGATAATTTGAAGATAAAGATGTTCCAAAGAAACTAAATCTGTTGTAGAATTACGGAAAACAAAAGGAGAAATAAATCTTATGATGGGCGGGAAATCGTGGGACGAATGGATTGACGAATATGCGGAAAGTCATCATCATCCGATTAATAAAATGACGCACAAAATCGGAATTCCGATGATTGCGCTGTCTTTGCCGTTTTTTGTGGTGGCGATTTTTGTTAAAAATTTTTGGGTTTTGCCGGTTTCATTTTTTGTCGTCGGCTGGACTCTGCAATTTATCGGACATTATTTTGAAGGCAAACCGCCCGAGTTCTTTAAAGACTGGCGATTTTTGTTTGTCGGTCTGCGCTGGTGGCTCAAAAAAATGCGTGAAGAAAAGTGATGAATTGATTTTTGGTCGAACAAACAAAAAAAGACTGTCGGGATTAAATTCTCCGACAGTCTTTTTTTGTTAAATTATTATGTTTATTGCACATTCAAAGCCGCAATTTCAGCCGGTTCAGCTGGTAGAAAGCGGCGCGGATTGATTGATTTATCGCTTAACCGCAACTCAAAATGCAGATGCGGTCCGGTTGAACGTCCGGTTGAACCGATCAGTCCGATGAATTGTCCGCGCTGGACGACATCGCCGACGTTTACGCCGATTCTCGAAAGATGTCCGTAGCGCGTCTTCAAACCGTTGCCGTGGTCAATTTCGATCATATTGCCGTAACCGCCTTGCCAATCGGCGTTTGTAACGATGCCGTTGGCTGGCGCGATAACCGCGTCGCCGTATTCGCCGCCAATGTCCATTCCCGCGTGAAATTCATAAGAACGTCCGCCGAATGGATTGCGCCGAAAACCGAATTCGTTATTGATTTTGCCCAAATGCGCCCACATTGTCGGCAGAAACGCCGGGTTACTGGTTTTTTCAATCATCCGAAGCTGCGTTTCCATCGCATTCTCTTCAGCTTCCGAATCAACTGCCGTCAATTGAAACGAAACGGCAGGTCCGCCGCTGTTTGCGGCAAAATCTTTGCTCGATGCCGGACGATCATAGTTAATTGCGGTGTATTCGGCTATTGAAGTTTTCGGAGTAACTTTAGGTAGTTGAGTTGTCAATACTACGTCTGATGAATTATTCTTTTCAATTTTCGCTAATGTATTATTGTTAGTAAATGCTGTAAATCCTAGTGTTAAAAGTCCAAATGTTAAAATTAAACTTAAAATGCCGCTATAAAAAAACCTTTTTGAAACCTTGATACGGCGAATGTAAATTTTTGTTTTAGTACTGCGTGATAAAAAAAATGTATAAGAACGGTCGTCCTTCTGCATTATGCTTTGCTCTCCTTAAATGTATGATTTCGCGCCGACACCTCAAATAGGTTCAGCACGCGGAATCACGATAGCACTGCCAAATGGCGACTGACGCGAAACCTTGTCAAAAGTGTCTTTGCAAAAAGCAAACACACTTTCTCAGGGATTAAATTTTCCCTTAATTGTTCTGTTAAAATATGAACGGGAAGTGAGAAGGTATCATAAACCTTCACAAATTGCAAATCTTATGATTTGCGTGAAGGCTGTTGTTAAGATTAAGTATAAACCTTGTTATTCGGCTTTAACTCTTTCCCTGCGGGTTCGTAGAATCATTAAACCAACTCCGAGCAAAAGCGCGACGAAAGATAAAATAACAAGCAATTTGATTGCCGTCGTTAAAAAACCGACAAATGCGATTATCTGTTTTAATAATGTAATGACAAGCGCGAGAATCGCAAAAATGCTTCCCCATTTACCGGCTATTGAAAAATAGCTGACGGAAGTTAAAACAATAAGTAAACTGCCTAAGATCCCTGCTGTTTTCATCCAAATTGACATAATAAAAATCCTCTAAACTGCTGAATTTTTTATAGGATAATTTGTTTTGATTTTCAGAGTCAAAATTATCCCAAAGTAATAATACACAAATTTTCCAAAATTTGCTACCTGTTTTTCCAATTCCGAATTTGAGTTTGGGTTTCAAAACTGTTATTCGAGTCATATTCTTCGGAACGAAAATTCACATCGCTCAACGCGCCGGAGAATTTTTTCGTGTCGGCACGATTTTCATAATTCTTCCATTTTGGTTCGGTTTCCTTCGACTTAAAAACAAAGTCGCGCAGTAAATAAACACCGAAACCAATGAGTAAAGCGGGCAAAATGCCTCTCATTAAAAAGCGAAAATCGAAAAATGCGTTAAGAAAAAAAGATGCGCCGAGAATTGTCAAAACAATTCCCCAAAGTTTCGGATTGCCCGAAAATCTTTGCACAATAATATCTTCCGTGCCGTCTGAAACCGCGCCGGAACGAATTAGTCGCGCGGTTCGATATGAATCGAGCGCGGCAAACAGCCACATTCCGATAAAACCGAGAACAAACAGCGGCATTCCACCAGTTAAAACCGCCATTTGAAAAAGCCCGACGAAGACGGCGAAATAAACCAGAGCCTTCACCGTTTGGCGATTGTAAGCCGCGCCCAATCCGGGACAAATTAACGAAAGAATAGTCGCCAAAAACGGCGAGGTTCGTCTTTTAACATTCGGAACATAAGTATTCTGATTGTAATTTCGCAAAAGTTCAACGCCCGAAACAATGCAGTCCTGACAATAAGGAAATCCTTTAATCCGATGATCGCAGGTCGGACACAGTGGTTTTCCGCAACCATTGCAATTGACGACCGCGACATTTTGAATGTGATAAGCACAGTTCATTATTTGGATTCCTCGTGATTGACGTAAATTCCGCTGATCGGTTCCTGACTCGTTTTTTGTTCGATTTGTTTTCCGTCGCCAAGCATAATACTTGTTCCTTCTCGGTAAGTTTGTCCGGCGAGTTCAAAACCTTTTTGATACATTCCGGCAATTGAACCGTCGGCGGAAACTGTCTGACTAAAAAACAAAGCGGCAAAAGCCAAAATCAAAGCAATCGGCGCAAGCTGCGGAATCGAAATCGGAAAACTTAAACCGCGCAGTCGTTCAATTGTTTGGTCAAACCAAGATGCACGGACGCTTTGTGATTTTTCCGTGCCTATGGTTGCCTGCAAAATTTTCGCGTTCAAACCGTCGGGAATCGGCAGTTCTTCCATTTTATATGTGTAGCAGGCGGCAATTGAACGCACCACCGCACCCGGTAAATCCGTGCATTCGTCGCACAAAACGGCGTGGCGTTCCCAGCGATGAAAGATAGGCGCAGGCAAAAATCCGTCTAAATAATCGGTCAGATGTTCTTCAAATTGTTCGCAAGCCATCGCCGCCTCCGGCGTAGTCATTTTTAAAATTCTGGCTTCGAGATGCGTCATCGAATTTTTCGGGGGAGAAATTTCGTGACAAAGCTCCAAAGCATCTTTAACTTCATTCAAAAGCGCGTGGCACAAAGGACAACTCAGCGCGTGAACGGCGACCGTTTTGTGCGTTAGTCTGTCCAAACTGCCGTCCAGATAATCAGTCAGCAGCTCTTCAAACTCCGAACATTTCAAGATTTTTTCATCCTGGTAACTCATAAAAAAAACTAAACCCCTTGATAAAATCAATACTTTTCAAAATCTTTTGCAACTGTGGCGTTAATATTCATATTTTCACCTGTCAAATGTTAACAACTTTCATTCTTCTCAAAATCTTTGCCAGCTCGATTCTGCCGCGATTGATGCGCGATTTAACTGTTCCCTCAGGAATTTTCAAAACATCCACGATTTCCTGATAACTCAGCTCTTCGATGTCGCGCAAAATGACGCAGGTTCTTAAATCGGGCGGCAATTTATCAATTCCTTCCTGCACCTGAGCGCAGAGTTCGCGGCGTTCGATCTCTTTGTGCGCCGAAGTTCCGACGGCGCGCAGATGAAACGTATGATCGTCAACGTCGTCGGCATATGTATTTTGTGGATTTCGCTGCCGGTGACGATAATCGTCAATTATCAAATTTCGCGCCAGACGCATCAGCCAGTTCGCCAGATCGCCCTGTTTCGCGTCGTATTGGTCGAGCGTTTTGTAAATCCTGACAAAAACTTCCTGCGTCAAATCTTCCGCCGCTTCGACGCTCGACGTAAAACGGTAAGCGAGATTAAAAATCCGGCGCGAAAATGTCGTTACAATTTCTTCCCAAGCCGCGCCGTCGCCGGCACGACATCGCCGCGCCAGGTCTGCGCCGTTACTCGCCGCCACTGCTTTTAATGCTTCCAACGCTCGTTTCTCCAATAATTGCTTTCGACTTCAAAGCAAAAGAGCTTAAAACCTCGACCTGTCAATTTGCTATTACGAAAGGGGAAAAAGAAAAGTTCCAAATAAAAAGGTAGCCGTTATTCTGAAGGCAAAGAACGCTTTGCCTTCAGAATAACGGTGTTCCTGACAGCAAAAAATCCGTTGATTTGCTAAAATCTTATCGTAAATGTCGGAAACTAATTTAAAACTAAAATTTGAATCGGGAACATTGATTTTAGAAGGCGCGAACGAATCGCAAGTTGTCCCGAAAGCGTTCGTTTGGGACGCGCGAACGAAACATTTTCGCGCTCCAGCTTATAAATACCGCGAAATTATCACCGATTTCGTGCGAAACAAAATCGCTTACGAAGATGTGGCAAAAAACTATGCGGATTTTGATTTCAAACAAAAATTTCATCTCAAACCGCGCCCATATCAAACCGCATCAATCGAAGCGTGGAAGGAAAACAAGCGCAACGGCGTAATTGTTTTGCCGACGGGCGCGGGCAAAACACACGCCGCGACAATGGCAATCGAGATGTGCAAACGTCAAACTCTGGTCGTCGTGCCGACGCTCGATTTGATGAATCAATGGTATGAACTTCTGCTTTCGACATTTAACGCGGAAATCGGCTTGATCGGCGGCGGTTTTTACGAAATCGGCGCGATTACCGTAACGACTTATGCTTCGGCGTTTCGGCATCAGGAAAGATTGGGAAATCAATTCGGACTTATAATTTTTGATGAGTGCCATCATCTTCCGGGCGAAGGTTACAAATACGCGGCGGAATTTGCGATTGCGCCGTTTCGACTCGGTTTATCGGCGACACCCGAACGCGACGAAATCGCCGACGCGCTTTTAGAAGAAGTTGTCGGAAAATTCGTCTATCGCCTCGAAGCGCAGGAAATCGCTGGTGAATATTTGGCAGATTACATTGTCGAACGAATCGAAGTTGATTTGAGCGACGAAGAACGCGCAGCTTACGAACGCGAACGACAAATTTATATTGATTTCAAACGCCGCAAAAATCTGCCTTACGGACAAGAAGGCTGGCGAATGTTTATAATGCACAGCGCGAAAAGCGAAGAAGGCAGACGCGCGATGAAAGCGTATCGCAATCAAAAGAAAATCGCGCTCGGCACGGATTCAAAGTTAAAAGTTTTGCAGGATTTGCTCGT
>JBDTSO010000101.1:0-8814 GCA_039931085.1 Acidobacteriota bacterium
TTCACGAAACTGCTGCCGAATCAGATGATCAGCGTGTGAGCGCGTCAACAACGAGCGTTAACGCTTCCTTGGTTGCCTCACCGAAGGCTACGGCTGTTTCCGGGTCCGAGTCTCCGGGCTTTTCCCAGTTGATGAGCGTTGCGAAATAGACCCATCTGTCGGGGAAATACATTCCGCCCGCGATTGACAAACCGTGCGAACCGCCGGCATCAACACTGCCGGCTTTAAGAAAAGCATTCACGCCGAGCGGAACGACCCGCGAAATCGTATCGGGCATTGTCAGAATGCGTCGAAATTCCGTTAGAGTCGCCGGATTGTTGAAAAATTCGCCCTGCAGTGCGCGCGAGTAGAAGGAAACAAAATCGTCCGCCGTCGATGCCATCGTCTGCACATCGTTGAGCAGCGGGTGGATTGCTGGCGCGTCGGATTCGATGAGCGCGAGTATCTCGTCCCAAGTCGTCGCCTGCCAGTCCGGCGCCCCGAAGATGTATCCGAGAAACTGTCTCGTCGAATTCGGAATTCGGGTGTTCCGCAATTTGATTGACGATATAAAGTCGCGGACTTTGTCAGGATCGACATATTTGAGAATCATATCCGTTGCTGTGTTGTCGCTATGGGTAATCATCGCTTCGAGCGTCGTCCGCTCGGTCACGAAACCGGACAAATTCGGCGGGTTGAAAACCGAACTGCCAAGCGACCAGACGCTCGGATCGAGCGCGAGCTGCGTGGTGCTGAGCGTTCCGATCAACTGCGGCGAATCAATCTGGCGCAGGGCTTCGCACAAAACGAAACCTTTGAAAGAACTGGCGCAGAACATAGGTCTTCCCGGGTTTAATGAGGCAAGAAACTTTTGTCCGCGATTCTTCGCCGGCGCCCATATCTTGACAGCCTTAATCCCGGGCAGCGGCTCAAACAATCTGATTACATCGCCAGCCAGTTTTGAATCGGGAGCGCCGAGGACGGCAGCGGGGCGGATGAGCGACGCGCCACAAAGCCCCGCCGCAGCGACCGCGCTGTTCTTTAAAAATTTGCGTCTTGAATTGTTCATAAAATTTCTCCTAAATAAATTTTTTTCAGCTAATCAAAATAGTGTTTAGCCGACCATTTTCTTGTGCCGGCAGGGATTCCGAAACGCATCAGCGTCGCTTACTGTGGGACTGCGGGAAATTGATGACATCCCAGGCGAGCGGATACTCGAACTTTCGCCGCCGCGGTACGGCGAGTCGCCCGCCGCCAAAATTTTCAGTCAGGTCTGCGGACTTTTCGAACAAATCCAGTGGAATTTGTCCGGCATAATCGAATTTCTCAAAGTGGTATGGAACTCCGCTGCTGCCGAGTACGGATGGTGCGTCGCTGATGTGAAAGTGAAGATGCGGTGCCGACGAATTTCCGGTATTGCCGAGCAGGGCGAGATGGTCGCCTTTTCTGACTTTATCGCCGATCTGCACCCGCACTGAACCTTTCTTCAAATGCCCGTAAAAACCGTAGAGTCCATTGCCGAAGTCGATCACGATGTGATTGCCGTCAACAGTTTTGAGGGTGATAGTTCTTGGATCGGGCAGAGATCCCGGCGTATTGTCTTCGAGCTCGTCGAGCGTATCCACGATCGTGCCGTCCGCGACGGCGAGAACATCCGCCCCGTAATTGACCCAATTCTCGTTGCGCGACGGGTTGCCGCGAACAAGAAATCCGTCTTCGCTTAAACGCATCCAGTCAATAGCGAAACGCTGACCGTTGGTAAGTATGCCGTTCACAGGCAGAAAGGAACTCCGGTGCGGAAAGCCTGGAGCGCAGCAGCCGTTGACTGCAACCCAGCCCTTTCCCGAAAGCGGCGCGCCGATCACAAACGGTGCGTCTTCTGCCATATCAAACGGCAAAATTGTGTAGTCTAGCAGCGAGGGATCGGTCGCCACCGGGTTTGCAGAGGCAAACAGACTAACGTGATGAGAAACAGTTTTGGGAATTTGATCAGATAGATCAAAAGCAAGTTCGACAAATAAAACGCGCCCGCCGTTCGGTTCGATATTGGTGTCGCTGACGGTTTTGGCAGCCAGTGTGCGGAGACGACTCGTTAATTCATTTCCTGAAATCGAAACAAGCACTTTTGAAGGATTTGCCGCATCTACCACATCAACTTTGAGGAGTGTCGCAGGAGCCAGTCGTGTGTTCTGAAACTCAACATCATAAGCAACGTGATATTTCCTGTCCGTCCCGCGCACGGGCAAGGTCGGCGGTCCGAGCACCCTCGCTACGACCGGCGTGAAATTATCGGTATTGTTAACCGGCAGCATCTCGCGTCCGGCTTTCGCGCCGCTTTCGGGACTCGCCTGTGCACAAACATCTTTAATCGTGCCGCCGACGCACACGAAGACGAGTAACAAAAATGTTATCAATCGCAACAAGTCACGCTTGGAATTCTTTTCTCTGGACATAATCTTAAATTTCATATAATTTCCTCCTGCCAAATTTTGGTGTTTTCGTAATTTCATACGCTTCAAATAATTGTTCTCTGTGTATATTTGACTAATTCAAAGTGTGCATAGCGGTCTTGCGCACTTCGTTAAAATTGAATTTGCATTTACTCCTTTTCTGTTTTTACGCGGGAAAATATGCCAAACGTCTCGTGCGTGAAACTATCCGCGCTGCCGTCCTCGCCAATCGTGAACGTCACTTTGTCCGCACTGCTCGTTGCCCCCGGGAACTGCATCACAAACACACCGTTGTTCGAATGTCTTAACGTCGCCGCGTATCTGGCTGGACCGCACTCGACTTTGAGCTTTTCGCCGTTTAGGAAAATTTCGCAGCGTCCGTATAACTCATTTTCGTAAACGCCGACGAGCGACTTCGGATTTCCGAGAAATTTGCCGGGATTTGTCGGCGCGGCAGATTGCGCGCCGAGTACGAGCTTGACTAACTGCTGATTTTTTTCGTAAATCAATTCCTGATCCTTTTCAGGTTCAACTCCCAACACTTGATTTAGGTAATACGCGCGGACGGCTTCGGGAAATGCCGTGAGGTTTAGATTTGCGAGGACGACGATTCCCGTATTCTTGCTTGGCACGAGCGTCAGAACTGTCCGTACACCGGAGAGCGCGCCCGCCTTTTCGATGATGTGATGTCCCGCATAGTCAAAACTGTCAAAACCGAGTCCGTAGTAAAAACCCGTCGTTTCGCTGATCGGCGCGAGTTCGCTGAATTCGATTTTGCCGACCATACTGCGCTTGAATAATTCGCTGACCGTTTCGGGCTTGAGAACCTCCTTGCCTTCATACGAGCCTTTGTTCAAAAACATCAGCATCCAGTGCGACAAATCCGATGCGGTGGAGGTGACCGAACCTGCTGCGCCCATCGTATCTTGATTTGACGGCAGGACGAGCGCGGCTTTTCCGTCCACAATCGCGTGCTGCGCCGCAGAATTGTTCTTTTGCAGATCTTTGACCGACGTGCCGGAGCGCGTCATTTTCAAAGGCGCGAACAATCGCTTTTCGACGAGCGAATTCCACGATTGATCCGAAGCGCGGGCGGTGACTTCGCCCGCGATAAAAAATCCCGCGTTTGAATACTGGGACACCTCGCGCAGACTGTAGCGCGGTTTCATATAACGCAGCCGTCTTAAAATTTCCGGGCGGTCATAGCCGAAGTTATCGAGCTGGTCGCCGGTAAAAGCGGGCAGTCCGGTGCGCATTGCGAGCAAATCGCGCAGGGTCAAATGCCGAGTTGTGTATGGATCGTAGGCGACAAATTCAGGCAGGTAATTAAAGATGGGAGTGTCCCAATCCACTTTGCCCTCGTCCGCAACAGACGCTGCCGCTGCTGCCGTAAAGGTTTTGGTAATCGAAGCGACTTGAAATATGGTGTTCTCATCGACCTTATCGGATTTGGTCGCGTCGCGCACACCATATCCTTTGACCATGATTACTTTGCCGTCGCGCACGACGGCGACCGCTGCGCCCGGCACCTGATACCGCTTGATCGCCTGCGCGATAAACGCGTCTAAATCTTTCAAATCCGAAGTTTGAGCAATGACAGTATAATAGTTTGCGTATGCGAGCAGGCACAACACCCACAACCAGACGATCCGATATTTCGATTTTTTATTCATTTCAGATTGCTTCATATCTTCTTTCCATTCGTTTTGTAATCTCAATCGTGAAAAACTGTCAGCCGCAAAATTGTTTTTTCGGGCGGGAAACAAATTTACAAATTTTCCGCCGATTTTTTTTGCAGCGTTAACCGGCTCACCGAGTCATCGCGGGATGCGTTGCGACCGCTCGAGCGGTACGCCGCGGGCAATCTTTTGATTCGTCAAACATTCACCGATAAAATCTACTTCGCTGCAATCAAAATCAATAAAAAAACTAAATTAAAAACTGCCGCAGCGTTTGCAGGTTGTCTTTGCAAATGAAACCGCACGCTCCGGCTTTTTCCGCCGCCGTTTGCAATTCGTTTTTGTTATGTAATGTAACGATTAGTATTTTCGCCGCCGGATAAGCTGAAATGATCTCTCTGGTGGCAGTAAGACCATCCATTCTTTTCATTTCCCAATCCATCAACACCCAATCGGGGAAGCATTTCCGGTAACATTCCAAAGCCTCCGCTCCGTCTTCGCACTCGATGATTTCACTCGCTAGATCACCAAGCCAAAGTCTCAAATGCTGTATCGTCTGCGTGTTGTCTTCTACGATCAAAATTTTCATTACTTTCCAAAACTAAATGTAATGATATGAAAGAATTATATTTGTGAACATCCGTATAGATACCCAATTTGCCATCCGTATGCATACTTAATTTTCCGCCGAAAAACGAATCCGGCAACGGTTCACACAGAAATAAAAAAGGACAAATAGCTTGTATTTGTCTTTTTACTTTGAATTGTTTTTGAAGCGAAAATTATAGCTCGTTCTTATTTTCGAGCGCGAATTTGACGAGCGAGAGATTGCCCTGCAAATTCAGTTTGCGGCTGATGTTGGCGCGGTGAGATTCGACCGTGCGGCGGCTGATGAAAAGCGTTTCGGCAATTTCGACCGATGACTGACCTTCGGCGATCATTTTCAAAACCTTTAGCTCGGATGGCGAAAGCGTCTCTAAACCGGGTTCGGCGGCAGCAAGTTCGGCTTCGCGGCGGCTGCGATTGATGAGCAGATTCGACAATATCGGGCTGATATAAGATTGTCCGGCGGCGACTGTTTTGATGCTCGCCACGATGTCGCTGACCGCACTGTCTTTGAGGACGAAACCTTTCGCGCCCGCATCCATCGCCGCGTAAAAGATTTCCGGTTTGCTGTGCATCGTCAGAAAGATTATTTCGACGACGATTCGCCGACGCTCAATTTCGCGGGCGACGGCGAAACCGTCCATTTCCGGCATATCAACGTCAATCAGAGCGATTTGCGGCTGATGTTCTTTAATTAAATCCAAAGCCTCTAATCCATTAGAAGCCTCGGCGATGACGCTCAACTGCGAATCGCTTTCGATCATCTGCCGCAGTCCCTGCCGCACAATCGGATGATCGTCGGCTAAAATTACCCTTATTTCCCGGTTCATTATTTTTGTTTTCTTTATTCTAAATTCAAGACGATTGAGATTTTTGTCCCCGCGCCCGCCGCTGATTCGATTTTCTGTCGTCCGCCGAACATTCTGACGCGTTCCGCCATTCCGATCAGCCCGAAACCGCCTTGATTTGCTTCGGTTTTGATCGCGTCCGTTTGACTGAAACCTATGCCGTTATCCGCTACCGAAATCGTCAATACGGCAGCTTCTTTTTTGATCGAAACCTGCACCAGATCGGCTTCGGAGTGTTTGACTATATTATTAACAATTTCCTGCATAATGCGAAACAGGCTCATTTCCTTTTCCGCGCCGAACAGATTATCAATATTATCAATTTCAGCCGTGATTTTTATTTTTCCGAGATCGGAAACTTCATTGAGAAGTGATTTGACAGATTGCGTTAAACCGAGACGTTCGAGCAGATACGGGCGCAGATTGTAGGAAATTTCGCGCACTTCGTTGATCGTCTGCGAAGTTTGCGCGGCGATTATTTCGAGATGTTCTCTGGTTTCTTCGCTGTCGGATTTCATCAGGCTGAAATCGGCGCGATTTTTTATCATCGCCAGACTTTGACCGATAGAATCGTGAAGTTCGCCCGCGATGCGGCGGCGTTCTGACTCGTGCGCGTTGATCAGACGGCGCGAAAATTCTTCCTGCGCGTGCTGCGCTTTTTCAAGTCGGGAAAAGCGTATCCGGTAGACTGCAAAAACGAAAATTCCAAACGCCGCGAGGCAGACGGCAAGGAAAATCCACGTTCGATAAAACGGCGGCTTGACTGTAATTTTAAGCGTCGCACCGGTTTCGTTCCAGACGTTGTCGCTGTTGGCGGCGATGACGTGAAACGTGTATTCGCCGGGCGCGATATGCGGATAAAATGCCGTCCGGCGCGTTCCGGCTTCCGTCCAGTTTTCTTCCAAACCTTCGAGCCGGTAGCGAAAACGCACCTGTTCCGGTCTGATGAAACTCAATCCCGTATAGTCAATTTCGAGATTTTCCTGACCGGGAACGATGTTGATTTCATTTTCTTTCGGCGTGGTGATTTGATTGTCCACGCGAACGGTTTCGATGACGACGGGCGGCGGCAATTTGTTGATTTCGATTGTTTCGGGGCGGATGATTGCCACGCCGTTCTGCGTCGGAAACCAGAGTTCGCCGTTACGCATTTTCGTCCCGGCAGGCTGTGCGCCGCCGTTTGCTTCGGTCGTCGGCATTCCGTCGGATTTATCGTAAGCGGTCGAAACTATCGAATCTATTTTCCCGTCGGCAAAGTCGTCCAGACGGTCGCGGCTTGCGCGGTAAATTCCCTGATTGCTCGACATCCAGAAATTTCGGCGTTCATCTTCCAGAATTTGAAAAACGCCGTCGCTAAAAAGTCCGTTTGCCTTTTTGATAACGCTGAATTCGCCGTTTTTAAGCCGCATTAAACCGCTGTCGTAAGTGCCGATCCAGAGCGTTCCGGCATCGTCCTGATAGAGCGAACGGATATTATTTCCGGCGACACCGGATTGCTCGTTAAATGCGGTAATTCGCCCGTTCTTTAATGCGGCAAATCCGCTCGAAGTTCCGATCCATAAAGTTTCGCCGTCACGGTCGGGCAGCAAAACTTTTACATCATTTGACGGCAAACCGTCAGCACTCGTCATTAAAATAGTCTTCGTACCGTCGTATTTGGATAAACCTCTTTCGCTGGCAATCCAGATTACGCCGTGTTTGTCCTCTTTGATGTCGTAAGGACGGGAAATTTTCGCCGGATCAAATCCGTTTGTTTTTTCCGCTGCAAATAATCTGCCGTTTTCGATAAACGAAATGCCCTGATCTCTTCCGATCCACAGCTTGCCCGTTTTGTCTTCAAAAAGTGCGCTGACCGTCAAACCGCGCGAGCCGTTATCTTTCAAATATGTGGAAATTTTTCCGTGATCGTATTTGGTCAGACCGCCGATTCCGCCAATCCAGACCGCGCCGCTGCGGTCTTCGAGAATCGGGTAAACTTTGTTGGTTTCCAGTCCGTCGCCGGTTGTGAGCGAAGTGATAAATTTTTCGGTAACGCGGTAGATGCCTTTTTCGTTGGTTCCGAGCCAGAGCGAGCCTTCGCGGTCGGAAAAAATATCGAAGATGAAATCGTCGTTCGTGCTGTTTTTTGAATTGAAACAATCGAAACGGTTTTGACTAAAACGGCACGCGCCGTCGAGCGAAGTTCCAAACCAAATGCCGCCTGATCGGTCGCGGCTGAGACCTCGCACGTAACTGTGCGGTTTTCCTTCCGCCGTAACTTCGCTGATTGCGCCGCTGCTCACCCGATAAATAAATTTGCCGACGGTCAGCCACAATTCTCCGTCGCCTGTTTCAAGCATTTGCGCCATCTCAAAAAGGCGCAAATCCGAAAGAGTCAGATATTTTTTCAGTTCCTCAGGCGGTTCGTATCGAATTGTTTCGCCGTTTTTTTTTCTTGCCGTCAAAATCTTCCTGTCCAGCGTCCAAAGTGTGCTGGAAGGCGCGTAAAAATCACGGAAATCAAAAGCATCAAACTTTTTCTTCTCTTCAACCGGCAAAAACCGCTGACCGTCAAAACGCGCCGTGCCTTGGCGCGAATAAGCCAGAACATTTCCGTCAAAATCAGTCGCCACGCCGTAAATCTCATCGGACGGCAGCCCATCAGCAGTCGTAAAAGTCCGAAATTCACCATTCTCAAAACGCACCAATTTCTGTTCTTCGGTGATAATCCAGAGAGTTTTGCCTTTTTCTACAAACAAAAAAATAAGCCGGTTGCTCGGCAGATTTTTGGAGTTGCTTTTATTAAAAACCGTAAATCTCACGCCGTCGAAACGCACCAGACCGTCATACGTGGTAAACCACAAATAACCGTCAGCGGTCTGCTGGATTGATTTTACGGAATTTTGCGGCAAGCCTTCATTCGTCGTCCACGAATCAAAACGAAACTCGGTTTGGGCAAACCCGTTAATTGCAGCAATTAAAACTAAACAAGCCAGCCAACCAAAAGTTTGTAGGATTTTAAAAAGATAAACTCTCATCTTTCGCGCCCGAGCGATCACCGTAAAGCATTTTACTTTATGTTCAATTTCTTTCGTCAAATTCTATGATAAGTGACACAGTTAAAATAAAGTGACCCATATATATTTTGTGTGATGTGTCAGAACCATCTGCGGTAGCGGATGGTTTAAGTTGATAAACTTATTTGTTTCACTACCGACGTTCAAGTTAATGACGTTCAACCGCCCGCTACCGCAGACGGTTCTGACTTGGCGA
>JBDTSO010000102.1:0-8801 GCA_039931085.1 Acidobacteriota bacterium
GTGACGGTTTTACAATCGGAGAACCGAATCGCTGTTCGGAAAGTGATTGTGAAGATTTGAGAACAGCTTCAACTGCTTCAATTATTTCAGGTTTGGGAATTTGTCTGCTTTTTCTTCCTTTTTTCGTTATAGCAATAAAGAGTTTGCAAAATCGCTCTGTCAAAGAAACAAAAATCTTCGATTAGAATTATTTTACCTTGCCATATTTCCGCAAAATCTCTTTCGTTTTATCAATCGGCAATGCTTCGACCGTTCGATTATCTTTTCCGGTAACGGTTACGGCGCGAAACAGCGAATTGTAAATCGCTTCTTCCGTCGCTTCGATGGTCGCTAAAAAAAGCGGCGACATCGCCTCGTTTGACAGTAATTTAACATTTCGCGGCGCATTATCATCGTCCGAAACTCTAACGCGTACTTCCGGGGCGGTTGAAAAGGCGATGGCGTAATCGCCGCTGCCGTTGGTCGCCGATGCGCCGGTTCGTGCCAAACCGAACATCGAACGTGCCGCCATTCGTTTTAACTGCCGCGCGTCAATCGGCGCGTCCGTTGCAATCACGATAATAATCGAACCGTCCGCTAAATTGTTTGTGTCAATAGTTTTATTTGAAGCGTTCGGCTTTTGCGATTTTTCCAAAACGTCCTTCAAATAATATCTGCCGAGTTCAACGCCGACCGGCGCGCCGTCAATCGTCAAAACGCCGCCGAAATTGGTTTGCACGAGAACGCCAACGGTGTAGCCGCCAAGAGAATCGGGCAAACGGCGCGAAGACGTGCCGATGCCGCCTTTGAAACCGAACGCGATTGTTCCCGTTCCCGCGCCGATTGAACCTTCTTCGACCTTTCCCGTGTTTGCCGTTTTGATCGCCGTGAAAACATCGTCTTTTGTAATGTGCCGCCCGCGAATGTCGTTTAAAAATCCGTCGTTTGTTTCGGCAACCAGCGGATTGATCGAGCGCACATCTTCATTGCCGGACAAACCGAGCATATAGTCGAGCAGAAAATCGCCGACCTTCGGCACGCTCAAAGTCGAAGTCAGCAGAATCGGCGTTTCGATTTCGCCGAGTTCATTAACCTGCGTCGAACCGATCAATTTACCGAAACCGTTGCCGACAAAAACCGCGCCCGGAACTTTTCCCTGAAAAAGATTTCCGCCGTGCGGCAAAATCGCCGTAACGCCCGTTCTGATGGTTTCGCCGCGAATAATCGTCGAATGTCCGACGCGCACATTCGGCACATCTGTTATCGAATTCGATTTGCCGATTGGCAGAACGCCGATTTTCAATCCGATGTCGCGGGCGCGTGGTCTTTTGTTTTCCGGCATAGTTGATTGGGCAAAAATCGCCGCGTTTATAATTAAAAGCAAGGCGATGACAAACAAGATTTGAACTTTTACATTTGATATATTCACAGCAGATAGTTTAGCTTTAATGTTAAAAAATTTGTAATTTAACTTTGAAATTCCGAACAGATTGTTTTATTTGTCCGAATATTTAACTACGAAAAATTTATGAGCGAAAAATCCGTCAAAATTAAACTACCGAATAATTTGTTTGAAGGCAAAACTGCAATAATTACAGGTTCATCGCGCGGAGTCGGGAAAGCGACGGCATTGCGTTTAGCCGAATCGGGCGCAAACGTCGTCGTAAATTATCTATCGAGAGAAGATGCGGCGAATGAAACTGTCAAAGAATGTGAATCGCTCGGCGCGAAAGCAATTGCCGTGCAGGGCGACGTTTCCGTTTGGCAGGACGCGCAAAATCTGGCGAATAAGACGATTGAAAAGTTCGGCAAAATTGATCTTCTCGTCTGCAATGCCGGAATTTGGGAAGGTTCACCGATTGAAGAAATGTCGGAAGAGGTTTGGAATAAAGTCTTAAATACGAATTTGAAAGCGGCGTGGGCGATGACGAAAGCGTGTGTGCCTTCGATGAAAAAACAGCCGAACGGCGCGATTGTGCTGGTTTCATCAACCGCCGGACAGCGCGGCGAAGCAAATTATTCAAATTACGCCGCATCAAAAGGCGGACAAATTTCATTTACCAAAGCTCTGGCAAGCGAACTCTGCCCGAAAATCCGCGTCAACTGCGTCGCGCCCGGATGGATCGAAACGGCGATGGTGCGCCCGGTTTTTGAAGACGCGGAATATAAGGCGAGCGTCATAAATTCGATTCCGCTAAAACGAATGGCGATGACCGACGACATCGCGCTTTCGATTTGTTTTCTGCTGTCGGATTGGTCGCGCCACATTACCGGCGAAATATTAAATATTAACGGTGGCGCGGTTTTATGCGGATAAATACTCTGTAAATTAAGTTTTTTAACAATTTGATAAAAGTTTTGAGTTCAAACTTTAGTTTGCCCGCCGCGCTTTGCCGGTAGACGCGCACGCTAAAGCGTGAACTCAAAACATTAAAAAATTTATTTTACAAAGTATGAAATTCCTCACAAAAAATATGTTGACAATCTTTATTTAACTCCGTAAGATTATGGCTGTCTTAATTTAGAGTCAGAAGGTTAGAAACTAACCGCTTCCGAATTAACATTAAAATCTTTCGGGTTTTGCGAAATTGTGCCAATGGCAAGAAATTGCAAAGCGAAATTAAATTCCGCGTCGGATATTTTGTCCTTTTTCTTCAAAAACCAAACGGTGCGAATCTCGCGCGGCGTAATATTTTCAGTTTGGCTCGATTTTGATAAGCCTTCTATCACATTTTGCAAAGGCGTATTACTTCCGGCTTGTTTCCTTGCATAACCCGCGATTATCAACAAATTATCATCCGCCAATTTGTTGTCGAGTGTGCCTTTTAAATCGCTTAAAACCGGCAGCATCGTTTGCGCAACGGCAAGCGGATCGCCGCGCGTGTTGCCGATTTTTGTTAAAGCGGCGATTGCCAAAAACTGCGGTTTCAGATTTTTTGAACTCGCCAACGCTTCAAACTGCGCCGCGTTTTTTTGAACTGTTTTGAGATTTTCAGCTAAAGCCGCCGAACCTTTTAATTGACTGATTTTTGAATTGACGGCTTCGATTTGTTCAGTCGTCAAAAAAGGTTTCGGGTCGTTAAAAGCGATGCGCCGCATAAATGAAGAAGCGTTTTGCCCGATTTTGTCGGCTTCGCTCGAAGTTTGCGGCGTTGGCGGTGTGTCCGGCATTTCAGATGTCGGAGTCGAAGATGAATTGTTTGTTGAACTTTCCGGCGTTGATGTCGTCTTTGGAGTCGGCGTTTCGTCTGTTTCCGGCGTTTTGTCTTCGGTTGAATCTCTTTTTGTCGAATAAACAAATCCACCGTCGTTTTTGGTGTGTTCCTTTTCTTTATTTCCGCTCAAAACAAAAAGCAATCCTCCGGCAAAAATCAAAATGAACACGCCGAAGATTGGTGCCAGCCAAAAAATACTCGGTGAAACCGAATCGTCGTTTGATAATGAAGAAACACTCGCCGTCGGTGCGGACGCGCCGGAATTTTCACCGGCATTTGCCGCCGAATCCGCGCTGGAATCTCCGTTTGCATCGGCATTCGGGTCATCGGAAATCAGTTCGACTTCGATTTCCAAACCGCCGCCCAAATTTAATTTGTCTTCGTTTTTGAGTGCAGTCGGTTCAGCTAGACTTTCGCCGTTTAACATCGTTCCGTTGCTCGAATCAGAGTCGGAAACAATAAAAATATCGCCGAAGCGGTCAATTTTTAAATGTTCACGCGACAATTTGCCGTTGGCGACACTCAAATCGTTTTCCGAATGCCTGCCGACGGTGAATTTTTCCGGTTCAACCAAAATCCTTTTGATTTCGCCGTTGTCGTCCTGAAATTTTAGCCAAAGTTCCGTCATCAGGAGTGCTGAGTTGCTGAGTTACTGAGTGCTAAACCACAAATTTTCTTCTGACTCAGCACTCAGCACTTTTATTTATTATAAGTTGAAAGCGGCTGTAAATTTAAGCTGAAGTCCTGTGGATTTTCGCCGATTATCGCGGTGGCGAAAAACTTTGGAACATACTTGATATTTTCGTTGTTAAATTGCTTGCCGGCGTTTCCTTCCATAATGTTTTTGTTGGCAACGAGCGTCCAAAAACTGCGGTTTTGACTCGCCGCTGCCGCCATCACTTTGTCCAGATTTTTGCTCAAATTTCCCTGTCCGCTGTTATAACTGGCAATTGCCAGCGGAACGCTGTCGGGCGCAGTTCCGAAACGCCCGACCAAACTTTTCAGATATTTTGCAGCCGCCCGCGCCGACGGATCGGGATCGCAACGTTGGTCGGGACTCAATCCGTAATCGGGCGCGGACGAAGCGAGAAATTGAAACATTCCTTTGGCGTGATTTATGCTTTCCAGACAATCGCAATGTTCGGATTCAATCATTGCCACATAAATTCCAAGCTGCGGATCAATGCCTTCGGCGTTGAAATGGCGAATAATAAACGGCGAATTTTTTGTGGCGCGTTCCAAAACGGTCGTAAAATCGCTTCGCATCCATCCGCTCTGCGAACAATTATCATTCTTCGCTTTTGCCAAACGGCTGACGTAACCGCCCAAATATCTTTTTATTTCTTGAACGGCATCCGCCGGAATCGGTTCGCTTTTTTGATTGCCGATGATTCGCGCCACCTTTTCGGCTTTGGCAGTAATATATTGATTTTTTTCGTCTTCCGACATCTCCTGATATTTTTTGCCCGTTGGAATTTTTACCGTATTTCCGCTATTTAAAACAACCGTTTCTTCAGTTTTGTTTATGTTTTCGGCGTTGTTATTGCTTATTATAGTCTTTTCCGGTTTCGGCGTTTTTTCGGTTTTATTTTTATTATCTTCATCAGCCGGAGAAGATTCGGGTGTGGCTTCGTAATCGTAGTTATCTGATTTATAAACAACTTCTTTATCATTTCCGCCGAAAACTTTAACACCGACGAAAATTGCTGAAACGCCGATAATTAAAAGCGCAAATGCTGTTATGGCAATTGGAATAAGCATCGGAAAACCTGAGCCTGAATTTGATGTTGCAACTGTTTTTGATGTTTTATTGATCGGATTTACAATCTGCACGGCTTGTTTTTCAGCCATTCGCACAATCAAATTCGTATAATGACCAATCTTTATCGAATCGCCGTTGTGCAAAGGCGTTCCGCTCGCCTGAACTTTTTCGCCGTTGACAAAAGTTCCGTTAGTCGAATTTTCGTCCACAATCCAAACGCGCATTCCGTCGCGGTAAATAGTCGAATGCAGCCGAGAAAGTCCATCGTCGTCAAAACGATAATCGGCTTCGCCGCCGCGTCCGAAGGACATTCTTTCACCGTTGACCACAATTTCCTGCGAACCTTCGGGAGTCGGATATGTTAAAAAAACTTCAGGCATTTATAAATTTTACGGATAAAGCCGCGAAATCGGCTGGTCATTTTTCAAGCCGAATTTCTGCGGATTTTCCGCCACTGCTGCCGCCGCGAAAAATCGTGCAACTTCGTCGCGCTGTTTCGGATTTTTAATTACATTCCAAAAATCCGAACGGTCGGCGGGCAGCGACGCTTCCCAAATACCGGCTTCCTGCGTGGACATTCCGAAAGCCGCCACTGAATAAATCACATCGCCTTCAAACACCGAAAAAACAAGCGATTTTAGATAAAGTGCCGCTGCTTTTGCCGCGCATTCCTGCGAAGCGTCCGACAATGTTTGTATTCCGCACAATGCGGTATAAGAATTTGTCGCCGCAAAATTACCGTCCATTTGCCACAAACCTTCGTTTGCACCTTGTTTTTGCGGCTTAAACTGACTGCGGCTCATCGCCAAAATATAGCCGAGCGGCGCGTCGAGATTTGCTTCCTGAACGAAGGCGACATTGATCACGTCTTTGTATTTTTGCGCTCTGGCAAAATAACCTTCGGAAACCATTTCGGCAGTTCTTTTCTGAACTTCCTGCAAAAATTGCGGATTTGAAGTGTTGTACTTAAAAGTGCCGGAACTAAATTGTGAAATAAGTTTTTTTGACGATTCCTGTGCGTCGCTGAGCGAAACTTTTTTGCCTTTTTCAGTTTTCGGTGTCGGTGTCGGATTTTCAGCAATTTCGTCCGGTGTCGGAGTCGGCGTAGCGATTTCCTTTGTTTCCAAAACGAGCGCGAAATCGCTCGGCTGCACGATTTTGTTGCCGTCCTTATCTTCTAAAACTATTTGGATAGACTGCACGCCGCCGTTGGCAAGGTCGGGAAATTGCTTCGGGTCAATCGTCGCTTTAAAGGGCTGTTCATCGGCAATCCCAAACTCCGAATCGTTTATAAAAAAATAAGCGCGTTCTACGCAGTCGGCATTTTCCGCTTCGGCGACAATTTCCGTCGGCTCATAAATTGTTTCCTGATTTTCAGGTCTGACGATTCTGGCAACGGCTTCACATTTTGATGACTTACTAAAATATGTGAACAAAAACACGCCGACGACACAAATAATCGCCAAACCGCAAAGAACGCCCATTAAACCCAAAACTAAAGGCAATTTTGAAGTCACTTTTGCATCTTCGGTAATCTCTGCTTTCTGTGTCGCCGCCGCGCCAGAGTTTGCCCCGACATCAGCAGAATCGTTTTCTTTTTCCTCGTCTTTTTCCGATTCACTTTCGTATGAGAATTCGACTTTACTGCTTCCGCCGAGCAAAATTACGTCGCCGTTTTTCAACAACTTTTCGTTTTCGACAGGCTCGTCGTTGACCGTTGTGCCATTGCTGCTTCCGAGTTCATTCAGCCAAAACTCGCCACCTTCGCGCTGTTCGATGTCGGCGTGGTAGCGTGAAACATTCGAGTCGGCAATAAACGAAACAATATTATCCGAAGCGCGTCCGAGCGTTATAATATCGTCGGCAATCTCAATTTCCCTGCCGTCAAATTTTAGCTTTGCACTTGCCATTTTTCTGCTGAACGGATTTTTCGCCGGATATAAAGCTGCCGTCTATTCGGGTTAGCGGAAAAACAAGAAATAAATTCCTATTAAAAAACCGACGGCAAATAACGTCATCACTAAGAATCCGGCAACGATGAAAGTTATTCTTCCTGATTTGCTTTTAGCTTTTGCAGGCAATTGTTCAATTACATCTCCGTCGCTAACCGTAAATTCTTCAGAAATAAAAGGTTGAGGTTGAATATTGGTATTTGAATCTGATGTTTCTGATGTTTCGGGCGGATTAGCCGATAAATTCAAATGAGGCTTTGGCGAAGCGGATTTTTCGACCTTCTTTCCGCTTGAAACCCGAAATACAGGTTCAGGCATTTTCCATTCGTCCTGCTTTTCTTCATTTAAAGGGTTAGTATTCGGCGCGTCTGCCATATAATTTTCGGAGTTTGTCGTGTCAGGCATATTTGATATATTTCCTGCATTTGCCACCGCGTTCACTGTCCAATCTTCATTATTTGAGTGATTGTGCGAGTCGGCTGCGGCAGGCAGAATCTCTCCGTCGTCCGCAATGCTTGATGTCTGATTAGAATGAAAATTCGGTTCACCGATTGTCCAGTCTTCCTCCAAATCCTGTTTCATATTTTCATATTCATTATTCATCGCTTTGTCCCTTCATCTCAACTAATGCTGCAATTCCAAAACGTCGGTTCGGGTAATGATTCCGGTAATCCGTTTGAAATCTTCAATTAAAACTGCGGGAGATTTTTGTAATTCAGTTTTTATATCGTTAAAGCTCGCATCAACGTCCAAAACCGGAAAACTTTTGTCCATAACTTCGCTCACTTTTGCGTTTAACAACTCTCGATTTTCAAGCAATTTTGTCAAAACGCGGCTTTCTTTGAGCGAACCGACGCTTCTGTAATTTTCGAGAACGGGAATTTGCGTAACGCCGTTTTCGGTCATTTTTGTCAAAGCATCGCCGACTAATTCATCCGGCGCGACGGAAATAACTTCCTTCGGTGCGCCTGAATTTTTCGTTTCGGTTATCAAACCCGCCGTTATTCTTTGCGGTTCGAGCAGAAGTTTTTCCTTCATCCATTCGTCTGAATGAAACTTCGTCAAATAATGTTCGCCCGTATCGCACACTATAAATACAATTAGACTGTCTTCATTCAAATCTTTTGCCAATTTTAATGTGGCGGCGAAATTTGTTCCGGTCGAACCGCCGCAAAAAATGCCTTCGACACGCGACAATTGCCGCGCGTAATCGAAGGATTCGCGGTCTGTAACGTTAATAATTTCGTCAATAATTTTCATATTGGCGTTGCCGACCGGATGACTTTGCCCGATGCCTTCGACCAAATATGGTGTCGGTTCGGGAACTTGTCCGCTTTCTTTGTAAGTCTTAAAAATCGAGCCGTACGGATCTGCGCCGATGATTTGAATTTCGGGATTTTTTTCCTTCAAATATCTGCCCGTCCCGCTGATCGTGCCGCCCGTGCCGATGCCGGAAACAAAATGTGTGATTTTGCCGTCTGTGTCATTCCAGATTTCCGGTCCGGTTGTGCGGTAATGCGCCGCCGGATTTGCCGGATGATTGTATTGGTCGGGATAAAATGTATTAGGAAGTTCGGAAGCGATACGTTTTGCCGTTTCGACGTAATGATCGGGCGTTCCGTGTTTGGCGGCGGCGGGAACGACGACGACATCCGCGCCGACTGATTTTAAATATCGAAGTTTTTCAACCGAAACCTTGTCGGTCAAAACAAAGATACATTTGTAACCTTTGACGGCGGCGGCGAGTGCCAGACCGATGCCCGTGTTGCCTGAAGTCGCTTCGATAATCGTGCCGCCGGGTTTTAACAAACCGTCTTTTTCGGCAGCTTCGATCATCGAAATACCGATGCGGTCTTTAACCGAATAACCCGGATTGAGGCTTTCCATTTTCGC
>JBDTSO010000103.1:0-8786 GCA_039931085.1 Acidobacteriota bacterium
CAGTTTAAATTTAATGGCGCAGGCTTCGGACACGACGGTTGAATATCTGCGTTATCTAAATCCGCATTTGCGAACAAACATAACGCCGCCTGAACCGTATATCATCAATGTTCCCGCCGGCAAAGCCAACGGAGTGGTCGCTTTGTTCAAAAGACTTCCGGCGGCAAGCCGAAATACGGCGGTGGTCGCAAAAACCGTAACGGGTGAAAGTTGGCAGAATATTTCTAATCGAACCGGCATCAGCGTCGAAGATTTAATGGCGGCAAATCCCAAAATGCCCGTGCCGCGCGGTAAAGTCTTCGTTCCGCAAAAAGGCAACGGCGTAAATACTATAGTTTATTCGCGTCCGACCAATAATGTTCCGGTGCAAATCTCAAGCGTGCGCGTCGTCAAAGCCAAGTCAGGCGATTCATTGACAAAGATTGCCGAACGCGAAGGCGTTTCGCTGGCTGAACTTGCCAAATTTAATGGTTTGTTGACCACATCTGCTTTACCGATTGGACGTGAAATCAAAATTCCGTCGAACTAATTTGATAACTAACCAAGATAAAAAGGATGAGAAATTCAATTGAACTTCTCATCCTTTTTATTTGTGTAAAATACTTCACAAACCACCGTAATATCAAAAATTTGTCTAATAATTTACGATTTTCATTTACTTAATTCAACACCGGATGCTTCAAACGAAATTTCCGTTACAGTTCCGTCTTTGTTGATATTGTTGAATTTTGCGCCGTCTTCGTTCATCAGGTGATCAACTTCCGCTTTGCTCAAAGTTTTCACGCTGAAAATACCTTCGGCTTTCGCTTTCATTCCTGCCGAATCGAGCGGAATAAAAAAAGCGTGGTCTTTAAACTTCACACGCACCGATTGAGCATCTTTCGACGGCGCGAGTTCCATCCAACAGCCTTCCATTTTGCAGGAACGCACAATTACACCTTCAACGGCAACGGTTTTGCCTTCGTATTTATTCGGACTTTTCGAAACTTCCGCCAGCGAAACCTTTTTCGCATTGCCGATTACCGCGCCGCGTCTAATCATTCCGTCTTTGTCAAAAGTCGCAATTTTGTCGGCTTCCGTCGGACTTTTCTCCATAGACATTTTGTCCATTTTCTCTTGTGAAAAACTCACGACTGCCAAAGTTAAAATTAAAATCATTAAACCAAAAGTTCTTTTCATAAAAATTCTCCAAATATTAAATTTCAAAAAGTATTCTATAATCTAAGTGCTTTAATAACCAGTAACCAAAAGATTTTGCGCTGACTTTAAACTGATTTTCTGATATTTGCTGTAAGCCGCCGCCGCACGGTTGCGAACTTGTTCGTCGGTTTCGCCTTTTATCCAGCCTTCGAGCGCGTCGTGCAGAATGTAGGCTTCGGGTGCCATCAGGTTCGATGTCCAAAGAAGCGGTTTTGCCGAAGTTTTTTTCAACGGTTCGGCAAAATAATTGCGGCTCGCACACGCCAAAATTATCGCTTCGCGTTCTTCGTCATCTTTTTTCTCCGGCTGATTTTCAAGCGCAAAATCCATCAAACCGTTATGTCCGACAAACGCGACGAGATTTGCACTTCCTAAAATCTGCAAAGTTGTATTTTCAACCGCCACATTTTCACGTTTTGCGCCCGCCGTCGCTGCGAAAAAATCATTAATCGCCGCCTTCATTTTACTTCCGCGATATGCGTCGGCGACGAGATAGACGTTTTGCGTTTTATTTTTGAAAACGATTCTTTCCAAAACATTTTCCTTCGGATTCGGAATCACGGCGAGTTTTTGCCAGTTTGCCGATTTCGAGAAAAATGTTTTCACACCGAAAGCCGCGCCCCAATAAAGATTTTTCACCGGGTCTTCACCGTTTCCCAAAAACGCCGGAACAGGCACGATGCCTTGATTTTTGTTATCACATAATGCAACGATAACGTGAATAACTTTTCCGACATTCTGAATTTTTTTAACTTCCATCGTCGGTGTGCTTTCGGGTTTGACAATAGAATTTGAATTGCTCGTTTGCGTCTTCGTGCAACCTGCGAAGCAAAAAAGCGAAACTAAGCAGAACACAGCGAATTTATTTGACATCGGCAACCTCATCTTTCAAACTTCTACTCGGCAGATTATACCAATGAAAGAAAAACATATCCATATTTTAGGCATCTTTCTCGCAGGATTTTATTTTTTATTTATCGCGTGGATTTACCTCGTCGAACCGAAATCTTTGAGCGAAGTGCCGACCAAAGCGCAAACGACCGTCGAAAATGTTACGACCAAAGCGCAGGTTATTACGAATACTTACGAAGTTGATCTGGAAAAATTCAATGAAGGTTTAAAAGCGTTTCGCAGCGATAATTTCGTGTCGGCGCGTGATTATTTCGAGCGAGCCGATCCTGAACAGCGCGACGCTAAAACGCAGTTTTACATCGCTTACAGTTTTTACAGACAAGGTTTCGGCAAAGTTTATAACGACGACGAACTTTTCAAACAAGGTTCGGAAGAAGCAAATAAAGTTATTGCGATTGATAAAAATTTCAAAAGCGACGACGCGAATTTGCAGTTGAAAACGCCCGTCGAATTGAAAAACGAATTTGAAGAAGGCTTAAAAGTAACGGCAAGCGATTTTAACCCATTTAAGGTTTTGCGCGAGAGAAAATAAAATATAAAAGTATTTGCTTCGCCGACGTTTGTTTTTCGACTGAGTTAAACCTTTTTATCTTTTTCGGCGTAATAACAAAAATCTAATCTCTCTCTGAATCCGATTACTCTTCCTAAAACAATAAGGCAAGTAAAATTATGAAAAGAAATATTTTGGTTTTGTTCGCCGTTCTTTATTTAGCGACAGTTTCCAATTTGGTTTGCGCCCAAAATTCTTCCGAAAACAAGCCGCAAGTTCGGCAAAAAACTTTTGAGAAGGTTTGGCAAAAAGTTAATGAAACATACTTTGACCCGCATTTCGGCGGAGTTGATTGGAAAAAAGTTCACGATATTTACGCGCCGAAAGTCGCGCAGGTTAAATCAGACGCTGAACTTTACGCATTATTAAATAAAATGCTCGGCGAATTGAAAGTTTCGCATCTGCAAATTCTCACGCCCGAACAGATTGCTAAATTAAAATCACCGCCCGTCGCCACCGGAATTACCGTGCGGGAAATCGAAAACAAAATCGTCGTTACTCGTGTTCTCGATGATTCTTCGGCAGCGAAAGCGGGAATTAAAAATGGTTTTGTTGTCAAAAAAATTGACGGAGAAACGGTAAAAAATCTTAAAGACGCAAAACAAAAACTTTCCGGCGCACCGAATACGACGCTCCATATTTCGTATTTGGATGAAAAAGACGAATTGCGCGAAGCCGACTTAGAGCGTCTGCCTTTAGAGCAGTCAATCAAAGGCAAATTGGACGGAATTTCTTTTTACGCCCAATTTGAAGCCAAAAGATTGACCGATAATATCGGCTATTTGCGTTTCAGCAATTTCGCCGGTTTTCTCGACGCGAAAATTAAAGAAGCCGTCGAATCAATGAAAGACGCGCCCGGAATTATCATTGATTTGCGCGGCAACAGCGGCGGCGAAGATCAGGTGGCAATCAATCTCGCCGGAATGCTTTTCGACAAACAAACCCAATTGATGATTACCAAAACACGCAAAGGCGAAGATTTTTATTACAAAGCGAAACCGACAAAAAATCCTTATCTCGGAAAAATCGTAATTCTCGCTGACGAATTGAGCGGTTCGGCGAGCGAACAATTTGCGGCGGGATTGCAGGAAACGGGACGCGCTTTTATTATCGGCAAAACCACCGTCGGCAAAGATTTGGATGCTGATTTAGAGAAACTTCCAACGGGCGCGTATTTGATTTACGCTTCGGGCGAACCGCATACGCCGAAAGGCGTTGTCATCGAAGGTCGCGGCGTAATTCCGAACAAGGAAATGAATTTGACGCGGCAAGATTTGTTAAATGGAAAAGACGCTCAACTCGAAGCGGCGATTGAATACATCCAAACTTCTCATCCTTAATTTCCGATAGATGTTTGAATATATTTATGCCAAAATAAATTATGTCCAACGTCCAAAAAACCAACGTGGAAAATTCTCAAATTATAGAAGGCGAAATTTTGGAAATTCCGAACGATAAAATTGATTTTTCTAATGAAGAGCCAGCCGAAATTTCGCCGCGAGTTGAACGACAAATTTCATTTCCAAAAACCAAAAACCAAAAACCAAAAACTAAAAACCAAAAATTTCACCTGCAATACATTTTTTTGCCTTTAATTTTTCTAACCGTCGCGCTGCTCGGCGGTTTCCGCCTTGATGCAATGGACGATGAGTTGATATTTTTGAAACCGCCGCTCGTTTGTTTAATTTTTGCCGTGATTTTGCTTGTTTTGTTTTTTCGTTCGGGCTTATTGAAACTCGAAGGCTGGTTTTCGGAGAGCTTTTCGACATTAAAAAATATCGCCAACGGAACGCTTTTGCTGACTTTGTTTTTCGCTTCGACTCAGATTTTTAATTCGCTTTTGCCGGAAAAAGGCTTGCCGTACTGGATTTTCGTGTTCTGTTTCTTCTGGACACTTTGGAACAATTTGTTTGTTGAATTTCAAGGCAAAAAACTCTTGCAAAGTTTGGGCAGCGTTTTCGGATTGGCGTTTGTCGCTAAATATTTGATTTTAGCTTATACGACTGCGCCGACGAGCGAAAGTTGGTGGCGCGGAATCTTGGAAAATCCGACGCAGGAATTTTTTACATATCTGTTTGATTTGCCAAGATTTGCCGCCGGAACAGGTTACATTCAATTTTTCGCCGTCATTTTTTATTTGCTCGGATTGTTTTTGCTTCCGCCTGTTTCGGCAAAAGAGTAATTCAATCTCGGCTATTCAAACCAATCACTTTTGTAAGCGATCCACCAGCATAAAACCAAAATCGGCAGCGTTGCGACAATTGCCCAAAACAGAGGCAAAATTATATCGGCACAAGTTCCCAACAGAAAAAAACTGATCCAAAATACTTTTCGCTGCATAAAACTCCTCGCTCAAGCATTTCAATTATGACACACAGGAAAGATTAATCAGCGAGATTTATTTCAAAAGGTGTTTCTTCTTCCAATATCTCTTCGGAAACTACTTGATAAAGTTTGTCTGCATCTTGCCGGGAAACTTGTTTTTTGGCGGGAATTTCCAAAACTTTTACTTTCGTCAAACGATTGTGCCGCTTGATTTCGATTTCATCATTCGTCTTTATTTCGCGCGAAGATTTCGCTGTCAAATCATTCACTTTAACCAATCCGGCATCACAAAACTTTTGCGCCAAAGTCCGGCGCAAAATCAAACGGCTGGCTTTTAGAAAAAGGTCGAGACGCATATTCTTAAAGGCTAAAGGCTAAAGGCTGAAGGCGAAAGTAAAAAAACTTCAAAAACGTAAATGTATGTTTTAATCGAATACTTTTTACCTTTGCCTTTTTACTTTTTACTTTCTATTTTTCACTTTTTTTAGCTTCGGCTTTCTTTTCGACGGATAAAAACGGCTCGACCGACGATTGATAATCCTTGTTGATTTTTATGTACGCTTCATTACGCAAAGTTGATAAATATTTTTTCCGTTCATCGGGAAGTTTTTCGTAAGTCATCGCTTTCCGCACTTCGGATTCATCAAAATACGACTCGCTGCTGGCGTTCGTTCGCTCGTCAACGCGCAAAACTTCCATACCTTCGGTAACTTCAATCGGATCGGTTATGCCGCCGGCTTTGACACTTTGCAAAGGTTTGGCAAATCGCGGATCCATTTCTTTGACATTGATCGCTGTTCCGACTTTTCCCTTGTTCGCCGCGACGTCGGGACGCTCCGAATTTTCCACCGCGAGTTTGCCGAAATCAACACCGCTTCGCGCTTGAGCGACAATATCTTTAGCTTTTTCTCTGACCGCTTTTTCATCGCGTCCGGCGAAACTCAGGAAAATTTCACTGATCGAAACGGTTTCAGGTTTGGTGAACTGAGCTTTGTGCGCTTCGTAATAACTTTTGATTTCTTTAGATGTCCAACCGAAGTAGATTTTTGAATCAACTTCCTTTTGCAAAACCAAATCTTTGGTAAATTGTCTGCGCCGATTTTCGCGGAATTCTTGTGGATCAATCCCGCTTTTTTCCATTTCTTTATACAGGACATCAAGCGTTTTGATGTTTTGCTGTTTCATAATCTCGGCGAGCGATTCATTAACACGCGAGTCAACTTCGGAATCCAGTCCGAGGTCTTTGCCTTTTTGCAGAAGAAGTTCTTCGTTGATAATGCTGGCGATAAGTTCGCCCTGTTTGCCTTCGACTTCCGCCTGCGCCTGTTCGCGGGTTTTGCCTTCCAAAACGGACGTTTCGACAATTCCCTTTATTTCGCGTTTGACGCGCGAAAGCGTGATTACGCCGTCGTTGACCTGCGCGATTACTTCGTCAACTACCTTCATTTCGGTTTCTTGCGCGGATACTGCGAAATTTGTTAAAAATAAAACTGCAATTAAAAAAATTGCTGAGTTGATATATCTCATTTTATATTCCTTTTGATAAAAAAACTTGATTGAAAATCTTAATCTTCTATAATATGTTTGGCAACTTGAAAGTTTGATGCAAAAAAAGTTTTTTGAGTTTCTTGCCGCGTTAAAAATAAATTTTGGAAAGGAAAATGATTTACACTTTTCTTTAAATAGTGGTTTATCCCGCCGAAACATCGTCTCAAAATTAATGAAAAAAAGACGCCCGAAATGTCAGTTAGTGAATTTTTCACACTCGAAAGAATGTGTGCGCTGTCGTTCCTGTTTGATTAAAGTTTCGACTTTGCCCGCCGATAGAACGGAGAAATCCGGCTTGAAATTCATTTTTTTTCATCGGGCTGTCGTTTGTATAGCAGTTATTTTTCTTGCGTTGTTAGGATTTTACTTCTCACTGCTTTACACTTTAAAATCGCTCAGCTACACCGAAAAACAGACTGTTAAAAAAGCGATTGCGATTCTCGACGAAATCTTTCATCTATTATCTTTCATCTATCAGCTATTGCGGAATCATAAAGTGTTGATTTCAAAATAGTTTAATTACGCACAGCGTTCAATAAATTACGAAATCCGCTTTCATCATCAAAAATCATTTCATTTTCAACTACAAAACACGGCAAACCGAATTGTAAATCTTTCAATTTAACGGCATCTTTCGCCGTCGTCAGCAAAATTTTCGCGCCCCTTTCACGCGCCTTTTTTTCAATTTTTGCGATGTCGTTCTGTGTATAAAAATGATGATCGGAAAATTTTTGTGTTGCAGCTAAATCAAAATTTTCCAGTTTTAACTGTTCAAAAAAATTATTCGGATTGCCCAACGCACAAAACGACAAGGCTTTTGTCCTTTGTTTTTCTTTCGAAATTAGCGGACTCTGCGCTTTTGCGTGAAAATCTTCTAAATTTATCAAACCGGAAATTTTGTTTTCCACAATGAAAATCGGACAATCCAAATTATATTTCTTGACTTGAAGTTTCAAATTTGAAACGTCTTCGCTCAAATTTGCCCGCGTAATAACGATTGCATCGGCTCGTTCCAGATTTTTTAACGGTTCGCGTAAAATTCCCGACGGAAGCATTTTTTTATTGCCAAACGGGTTTGTCGCGTCAATCGTTACAATGTCAAAATCACGCTTAACTTTGCGATGCTGAAACGCATCGTCAAGCACGAATGCCGTAATTCCGAATTTTTCACGCGCCCAACTTCCTGCCGAAACACGATTTGCGTCGGCGACGACAATCGCTTTTCTTAAAAGTTTTCGGGCGAGTTCAAAAGGTTCATCGCCCGCTTGTTTCGCATCCGCCAAAATATTTTCACCGTCGGACACCAGAACGCGGTTTTTCGGATTTTCTCGCCCGTAACCGCGCGAAATTACACAGACTTTTTCGCCTGATTCAGCCAAAACTTGCGCGACAAAAGCAACCAGCGGAGTTTTTCCCGTTCCGCCAACCGTGATATTTCCAACGCTGACAACCGGAACGCCAAGCGAAAAAGATTTGAAAACACCTTTTTCATATAGCGAATTACGCGCTTCGACAATTGCTTCGTAAAGCCGACTGAACATATTTTCCGTAAATCGTGAATCGTAAATCGTAAATAGATTTTTGATATAGAATTTTGAGCGTAAATTATGACTTAAATTATAAAATAATATTTTGATAAATTCTTAATACGATTTAAGATTTACGATTAATAGTTTGAATCAATCTTTCCAATTTAACCTGCGCCGAATGACTGTCAATTCTTTGCTCGGCAAGGCGGGCGGCGGGCATCGGTTCTTTGGAGATTCCGCCGCCGACGAGCGAACGCGCTTCATCGCGGTGTTTACTGGCTAAGATTTCTTTGATAATTGTCGCGCTTTGTTCGGCGGTTTCAACTTTCAAATGTTTTATTTCGCCCGACTGCAAGCCGAAATCTTTGGTGGAAATGCTGAAATTTTTAACTTTTCCGTTCGACACTTCTGCTACAAAAGTTTTGCCTGTTAAAGTTATCTCATCCAATCCGTCCGAACCGTGAACAACCCAAGCCTTTTCGATGCCCAAAAGCGCGGGCGACTTTGCCATCAACTCGATCAAAGACGGATGCAACACGCCGATAGTTTGTTTCGGCGCACCCGCCGGATTCGACAAAATTCCCAGAAGATTCAGACAAGTGCGAATGCCGAGACTTCGGCGCACGTCACCAACGCGCCTTAGCGAAGGATGAAACTTCGGCGCAAACATAAACAAATTCCCGCGCCGTTCAGACAGGCTTGCGCGATTTTAGGTTCACCGG
>JBDTSO010000104.1:0-8740 GCA_039931085.1 Acidobacteriota bacterium
AAAAACGACTTACAAAATCCGCGATTTGTGGGCGAAAAAAGATTTGGGAACGACTGATTCGTCAATGAAAACAACGATTCCGGCGCACGATGTGGTTATGGTCAGATTAAAGACTGCTGCCTGAAATTATTAATCGTTTGCGCCCGAAAAAAATAATTTTCAAAGTCTCTCGCAAATGTGTTAAATTTATTTGACATAACTTTACAAATAATAGACTGTCTCTCAACGATGAAAAGGAGAAACTTTTGTGAATAATTTTATTGTTTTGATTATCGTGGTTTTCGTTTTCGGTTTTTTCAGCAGCGTTTCGGCACAGAATATTCCGGGCGTTCCGAACGGTTCGATTGCAAATAATTCTCGTGATGATTACGATAACGGCACCAGAATACGTTCGATGGAAATGGAACGGATCAAAAAAGAAAGCTATCGTTCAGCCGCCGCAGCGAAATCCGCTGAAAACCGAAAAATAAATTACTCGCAAATCAAAAAAGATTTTGAACTTTTACAGAAATTGGAAAATGAGATAGTCAAAACTTACATTACGGGAAAACAAATCAACTATAAACTCATCAGCGAAGGCGCTTATAAATTAAACGAATGCGCCCAACGTCTTCAGGGCAATCTGTCACTTTCCGATGAAAAATCCGCTGAAAAAGCAAAAAAGAATCAAACGGAACCCGAAAATGTAAAAGATATTATCGTCATTCTCGACACCGCAGTCGGCAAGTTTGTCGTAAATCCGGTCTTCAAAAATCTAAATGTTTTTGAAACCAAAGATGCCGCCAAAGCCGAACTCGATTTGCAGAACATTATCCGTCTGAGCAAATTTTTGGCGCAAAAAACTGAAAATCAAATTTGAGAAACGATAATTTTTTCACAGGTTTTGATAATGCGCGGATGAGTTTCAGCCAATCGGCGAGTTCCATTTCTTCGCAGCGAAAACTGAGAACGATGTCCCATTGTGCCTTGATCTGCAAAAGTTGTCCGATTTCCGCCAAAACTTCTTCCGCCGATTCCGCGCCTTAATAATGAACATACGAACGAGGAAATCTTTCGCCGCGTCTTTTAATTCCGTTATCGCCTGTCCGATTTTCTCGAAATCATCGTGTGCGCCGGTCGCCATTCCTTACGCCATTCACGCTTTTCCAAATGGATGAACGCCGAAAATTAATCCTAAAATTTCTTTTCGTTTCAAAAAAATAAAATTCGCTCGATTTACCAATACTGATGAACCTGCGGTTTAATTTTGCTTTCGTATAAATCACGAATCGCCTTCATCGTTTCGGCGGAAAGCGGCGGGAAATCCGCCGCTTTTGCATTGTCTTCTTCCTGCGAAGGACGTTTTGCGCCCGGAATTGTGCAGGTTACGGCATCAAACATAAGAATCCAGCGCAGAGCGAATTGCGCCATCGTCATATTTTCGGGAACGAGTTTTTTTAATTCCTCGACTGCTTCAAGTCCGGTTTTGAAATCAACGCCGGAAAATGTTTCGCCGACATCGAATGCTTCGCCGTTTCGGTTGAAATTCCGGTGATCATCTTTTTCAAAAGTCGAGTTTTTTGACATTTTGCCCGTCAACATTCCGCTTGAAAGCGGAACTCTGGCGAGAATCCCGACGTTTTTTTCTTTCGCTAAATCGAAAAATATATCTGCCGGACGCTGACGAAAAATATTAAAAATGATCTGCACGGTTTGAACATTCGGAAATTCGACTGCTTTGATCGCTTCTTCGACTTTTTCGACGCTCACGCCGTAATATTTTATCTTGCCTTCTTTAACAAGATCATCCATTATGCCGAAAATTTCGGGATGATAATAAGCGTCCTGCGGCGGGCAATGAAGCTGAACCAAATCCAAGCAATCGGTTTCGAGATTTTTCAAATTGCGTTCGATAAACGACGTTAGATTTTCGCGGTTGTAACCTGCAGCGGTTTGTTCGGGAAGTCTGCGCCCGACTTTTGTGGCGATGATAATTTCTTCGCCCGCACGATCTTTTTTCAGTTTTGCGAGCAGCCTTTCACTGTGTCCGTCGCCATAAACGTCCGCCGTGTCAAAGAAATTTACGCCCAAATCAACCGCCGTGTGCAAAGCCGCGATTGATTCGTCATCATCAACATTTCCCCAAGCCGCACCGATTGCCCACGAACCGAAACTGACTTCCGAAACTTTATAATTTGTTTTGCCTAATTCTCTGTATTTCATAAATTTTCTCTGGTAAAAATTAAGATTAAATCACTTCGCATCACAAATCAAAAGTCGGTAAATAAGTAGAATTTGCTATATGCCGAAAACGGAAGTTTCCGGTATGCACGCCAAGTTCACGGATCACCGGATTCGCATTGTCAAACCTGACGATAAAATTACAAAATAGGCAGTTGGATAAAATAATTAAAAATCAAAGCGCAAGCGGCTCATTTGTGCTTCGATCCTTTATAAAATAATTCCGTCCGTTGAGGTGTTTCGGGCGCGAAAAATATTGCGCTTTAAATTTGTTTTCCGCCTTAAAATGTAAAAATGCCAAGTACTAAAATCAGTGTTACAAAATTCACTAAAATTTTTGATAAATAGACAAAAATCCACTACTATTTCCGATAAGATAAAAATATGACGTGAATGAAATACGATGAAAAATTTGTCAGATATTCAGGCAGCCGCAAGCGCGTCGGAAGGAGAAACCATAGTTCCGGCAAAAACCGCGCGAATGCTACTCAAGTTGGTCAGAGCGGCGCAGCCGATTTCCCGCGTCAAACTGGCGCAGCGGCTCGGCATCAATCGCAGCACGGTGACGGACATCTTCAAACCGCTTATCAATGCCGGAATTTTGCGCGAAGAACCTTTTAAAACCGCTTCCGACACCAATCGTTTGCAAGGTCGTCCGCCCGTCGGCATTTCATTTAACAGCGATAACGAATTTTTCATCGGCGTAAATTTGGGAGTGCGGCGTTCGCAGATCGGTTTGACGACATTGAGCGGCGAAATTTTGGCGGAAACGGAATTTGAAACGCCGCCAGATGCTGATGAGGCTTTGAAATTGATTCAAAATATAATCGCCGAACTTTGCGCGAAAACTAAAGATCGTCAATTAAAAGTAATTGGTGTGAGCGTTCCGGGACCGACTGATTCAACGCGCAGCCGTCTTTTATATGCGCCGCATCTTGGCTGGCACGACATCGAAATTGCCGATGCGCTGAGAAAAAGCTGCGGTTCGGATAAAGAGGTTACGGTAATTGTCGAAAATGACGCGGCGGCGGCGGCTTTATTTGAAGCGCGGCTGCATTTGAAAAATACCAGCGGCGGCTTGTTAAAAAATTTTATCCTGCTTCGTTCGGGAACCGGCATCGGCGTCGGTTTGGTCATCGAAGGCGAAGTTTATCGCGGCACGGGAGTCGGCGAGGGCATCGCGGGCGAATTCGGACATACGACGATTGTCGCGGGCGGAAAACCCTGTGTGTGCGGAAATCGCGGCTGTTGGGAAAAATACGCATCGGCATCGGCGGCTTCGTCGCTTTACACGGGCGACCGCGCCAATTTCGGCGGCGAAATCCCTCCGCGCTTTGTTCAAATAGTCGAACGCGCCGAAGCCGGAGAAATTCGCGCTCAACGTACGCTTGAAAAATTAGGCGAATATCTCGGAATAGGCATCGGCAATGTCATCGCCGCCTTCGGTGTGCCGCACGTTATCGTCAGCGGACGACTTGTTTATGGGTGGAAATATATCAAACAGCCGTTATTTGAAGCGGTTGATAAAAGTATGGCTGGAAAGCTGGCGGATTGGACAATCGAATGCGGCAAACCGAAAGGCTCGGCACTCGGCGGCGCGTTGGAAGTTGCGGTTGAAGAATATATTACCGGCGGATTGATAATCTAAAGACAGTTATAAAAATGTCTTTTATCTTTAATCAGAGGACAAAAAGAAATGTCTGAAACACACTATCGAGCCTGCAATTTATGCGAAGCGATCTGCGGAATTGAAATAGAATACGAAAACGGCGAGATTTTATCAATTAAAGGCGATAAAGCCGATCCGTTTTCGCGCGGTCATATTTGTCCGAAAGCTCTGGCGTTAAAAGATATTTACGAAGACGCGAACCGTCTGAAATTTCCCGTCAAAAAGATCGAAAACGGTTGGCAGAAAATTTCTTGGGACGAAGCATTCGACGAAATCGCTTTTAAGATAAAGGATATTCAAACAAAATACGGCAGAAACGCCGTCGCGGTTTTTCAGGGAAATCCGTCGGTGCATAATTTCGGCACACTGCTCAACAGCGGCTCGCTCCTTAAAGTTCTCAAATCACAAAACAATTTTTCGGCAACATCGGTTGATCAGCTTCCGCATCATTTTGCAGGTTGGGCGATGTTCGGACATCCGCTTTTGATTCCGATACCGGACATTGACCGCACGGATTTCTTTTTAATTCTGGGCGCAAATCCGCTCGCCTCGAACGGCAGTTTGATGACCGCGCCGGATGTCATAAATCGGCTCGAAGCCATAAAAAATCGCGGTGGCAAAATCGTTCTGCTCGACCCGCGACGCACTGAAACGGCGCGTGTGGCAAGTGAACATCATTTTATTAAACCTTCGTCGGACGTTTATTTTCTGCTCGCCGTCATCAATGTTTTGTTTGCCGAAAATCTTGTAAGTTTAGGCAGATTAGAAGATTTTACCGACGGCGTTGAAATTCTGCGCGAAGTTTCCAAAGAAGTTTCGCCCGAAGACGCGGCGAAACTAACCGGAATTTCCGCATCTGAAATTCGGCGAATTGCGATTGAATTCGGTACGGCGAAAACGGCGGTTTGTTACGGCAGAATCGGCGTGTCAACTCAGAAATTCGGCGGATTATGTCATTGGCTGATTAATTCGATAAATATTTTGACGGGAAATTTTGACCGCGTGGGCGGCGCGATGTTCACGACTCCAGCGTTTGATCCGGTTTCAGCTTCTAAAAATGGTGAAAACATTCATAACCGCTGGCAAAGCCGCGTGCGAAATCTGCCGGAATTCATGGGCGAACTGCCTGTTTCCGTTTTAGCCGAAGAAATTTTGACGGGCGGCGAAGGACAAATCAAAGCGTTATTTACGAGCTGCGGAAATCCGATTTTGTCCACGCCGAACGGAAAAAAACTCGACGAAGCCTTGGGAAAACTGGATTTTATGGTTTCGATTGATATTTACATCAATGAAACGACGCAAAATGCCGATATTATTCTGCCGCCCGCAACCGGACTTGAAACTTCGCATTACGATGTGATTTTCAATCTTTTCGCCGTGCGAAATACGGCGCGTTATTCCGAACCGCTCTTTCCGAAAGCCGACGGCGCAAAATATGATTGGGAAATTTTCCAAGAACTCGCAAATTGTTTAAGCGGCGGCGAAGAACCTTTAAAACTCGTGCCGCCCGAAGTAAAATTGAATCTCGGTTTGCAGTTCGGGCAACACAAATTAACAGTCGAAGAACTGCAAAAACATCCGCACGGCGTTGATTTGGGCGAACTGCAAAGCTGTTTGCCGCAACGACTTTTGAACGAACAAAAGCGCATCAATCTCGCGCCGGATATTTTGGTCAAAGACCTCGAACGGCTTCAAAAGGACGAGGAAAACTCAATTGATAATGAATTCCCGTTTTTGCTCATCGGCAGACGGCATCTGCGCGACAATAATTCCTGGCTGCACAATTCCGAACTTTTGATGAAAGGTAAAAATCGCTGTACGGTTTTGATGAACGACGAAGACGCAAAAAAATTGGATTTTGAAAACCGGCAGATACTTAAAGTTTCGTCGCGCGTCGGCGCAATCGAAATTCCGGTTGAAATCTCGGACAAAATGATGCGCGGTGTAGTTTCGATTCCGCACGGCTACGGACACGGGCGCGACGGCGTAAAACTCAACACGGCGAAAAATCACGCGGGCGTTTCGCTCAACGATTTGACTGACGAACAAATGATTGACGAACTGACAGGCAACGCGGCATTCAGCAATGTAAAAGTTATGTTGGAAGCAGTTTGAAATTTTGAAGAGTTTCCCGCGAAAAACTTGAGATTAGCCAAATTAAGAATAACAAAAAGATTTTTGTCGCATTCTTTCGCAGGCAAAAAATTTTAAATTTTCGTAATTGCGAAACAAAAATCCTTCGACAAATTCCCAAAAATAAAAAACTAAAAAATTATTTTTCGCCGCTCAGGGAACTAATTCTTGAGTTGAGGTGTCTAAGCAGCAAAAGCCTGAAAATTTCTGTGCGCTGCAAATCTAACATCTTCAGGGGGAAAATTATGCGAAAACTATCTTTACTGCTTACATTTATCTTACTTTCCGCCACGTTTGTCTTTGCCCAAAACGCGCCGGTTACGCAGGGAACGCTCAATGCTTTTGGCAAAAAAGGCGTTGAACTCGGCGCGTGTCCGCTCAAACATACCGACGTAAAGGCGGAAATCAGCGGTTTTGTTTCGCGTGTCAAAGTCGTGCAGGAATTTGAAAACAATTTCGCCGAACCGATTGAAGCGGTCTATGTATTTCCGCTTTCGCAAAATTCGGCGGTTGACCGGATGACGATGAAAATCGGGACGCGCACGATAAACGGGAAGATTATGAAGCGCGAGGAAGCGCGAAAAATTTATGAAACGGCGAAAACGGAAGGCAAAACCGCGAGTCTTTTGGATCAGGAAAGACCGAATATTTTTACACAATCGGTGGCGAATATTTTGCCGAATGAAAAAATAATTATCGAAATCAGCTATGTCGAAACTTTGAAATATGAAGACGGCGCGTATCAATTTGTTTTTCCGATGGTCGTTGGTCCGCGTTATATTCCGAATTCTGTTTCGGATGCGAATAAAATCTCACCGCCGATTGCCGAAACTCGCGCCGGACACGATATTTCGATTGAAGTAAATCTCGACGCGGGCGTTCCGATTGAAGAAATTCGCTCGAAATCGCACGACATTCAGACGATAAATTTGAGTCCGAACAGCGCGAAAGTTACGCTCAGAGATGAAAATACGATTCCGAATAAAGATTTTATTTTAAATTATGATGTCAGCGGAAAACGCATCGAAGACGCGGTTTTGACGCACAGAGATGAACGCGGCGGATTTTTTACGCTGATTTTACAGCCGCCGGACAACTTTGCAGTCGAAGACGTTACGCCGAAGGAAATAGTTTTCGTGTTGGACACGAGTGGTTCGATGTCCGGTTTTCCGATTGAAAAAGCCAAAGAAGCGATGAAAATGTCGCTCGAAGGACTTTATCCGAATGACACTTTTAACCTGATAACCTTTGCGGGCGACACAGCGATTTTGTTTGACAAACCCGTTTACGCAACACGCGCCAATTTAGATAAAGCGCAGGAATTTCTCGCTTCGCGTAACGGCGGCGGCGGAACGGAAATGATGAAGGCGATCAAAGCCGCGCTCGAACCTTCCGACGCACAAAATCATCTTCGCATCGTTTGTTTTATGACCGACGGTTATGTGGGCAACGAAAACGAAATTATCGCCGAAGTGCAGAAACATCAAAACGCCCGCGTATTTTCATTCGGCATCGGCAGTTCGGTCAATCGTTTTCTGCTCGACAAAATCGCCGAAGAAGGACGCGGCGAAGCCGAATACGTCGCGCTCGAAGACGAAGGTTCAAAAGCCGCGAAAAAGTTTTACGAGCGCGTCAGAACGCCGCTTTTGACCGATATTTCGATTGATTGGAACAATTTGCCCGTCGCCGATGTTTATCCGAATAAAATTTCAGATTTGTTTTCGGCAAAACCCGTGATTCTGCACGGACGCTACACAAAAGCGGCGAGCGGCATGATTCGTTTAAAAGGCAAAGTCAACGGACAGGAACTCGTGCGCGAAATTCCGGTTGATTTGCCCGAAGCCGAAAGCGCAAACGACTCTCTGGCAACGCTTTGGGCGCGGACGCGAATTGACGATTTGACAAAAAAAGATTACCAAAATGACAAACCGGAAGTTCAGCAAACGATTACCAATCTCGGTTTAGAATATAATTTGCTTACGCAGTTCACATCATTCGTCGCGGTTGAAGAAAAAATTGTAAATTATCAGGGAAAACCAAAAAAAATTGAAGTTCTGGCTGAATTGCCGCATGGCGTAAGTCTTGAAGCCGAAAAAAATATTGTTTCTAAAGAATTTTCTCTCCAAATGTCAGCGGGTCGTAGAAACAGTCGAGGTATTGGACAAGGTTCTGGAAGCGGAAAAAGCGCGGCAAGAGCAGTAAATCAATTTGCGAGCGTTTCGAGTCTTTCACTTTCTCTACCTGCAAAAGTCATTTCCGGAGGCGTTGTCAATGGCATCAATGTCGCTAGTCTTCCAACTCCTTCATATCCGACGGCGGCAAAGGCAGTTCGCGCCAACGGTGTGGTGAATGTTCAAGTTACGATTGACGAAAGCGGCGACGTAATTTCCGCTTCGGCAGTTTCTGGACACCAGCTACTTCGTCAAGCAGCGGAACAAGCCGCTAAAAATGCGAAGTTTTTCCCGACGCGCCTTTCGGGAAAAGCTGTCAAAGTTACTGGCGTGATTGTCTATAATTTTGTTGACGCGCAAAATTCTGCAACTGTGATGCCGGGCGAAATGCGTGTAAATGAAAAAGATGCTCCGTCATTAATTTCGTCTGATGTAAAAATTCAGAAAAGGCTCGCCGAAAAACTTCATTTTTGGATTTACGATTTAGCTGAGCGTCTGCAAAAAGGCGAAACTGCGTCAACTCCAAATGAAGCGAAATTTGTTAAAG
>JBDTSO010000105.1:0-8694 GCA_039931085.1 Acidobacteriota bacterium
AAGCATAATCGCCTTTGCTTCCTTTTTAGTAACGATCAATTTTGAAACATTAAAATTATCATATCGCCAAATTTCCGCCGGAATGCGAATCTCTTCGCTTGTGCCGTCCATATATTCAACTTTGAAAATCACCGGCATTACGAGTCCGCCGACGTTTTTCAAATCCACGACATAAAAATAATATCCGGCGTTGATGATTGATTTTTCCGTTTCGTCCAAAGTCGAAACAAAGGCTTGATAATTTTGCTTTTCAAGATCGCTGACTTTGAATTGGTCAAAATCGTTGTAAAAATCTCTTAATGAAGGATATTGATCAATTCGTTTCGGCAAAGGTTCGTTGCGCTGTTGTGAAAGCGTTTTCGGCTTGGCATTTTCCTGTTTTCGTAAGAGTTCTTTCTCAACATCGGGGTTTTGTGAATTAACCTGATAAAGTCGCACATTTTCAATGGAAATATCAACGTGGTCGGTGGTATAAAACCAACCGTTCCAAAACCAATCGAGATCAACACCCGAAGCATCTTCCATCGTGCGGAAAAAGTCGGCGGGCGTTGGTCGCTTAAATTTCCAGCGTTGCGCGTATTGCTTAAACGCAAAATCGAAAAGTTCGCGTCCCATCACCGTTTCACGCAAAATATTGAGTGCGGTGGCAGGTTTTCCGTAAGCATTATTGCCAAACTGCAGCACCGAATCCGAATTGGTCATTATCGGAACTTGATTTTCCGACATCATATAATCGGCGATAAATTGCGGTTCGCCGCGACGTGAAGGATAGTTTTTTTCCCATTCCTGTTCCGATAAATATTGTAGGAATGTATTTAGTCCTTCGTCCATCCAAGTCCATTGGCGTTCGTCCGAATTAACAATCATCGGAAAGTAATTGTGTCCGACTTCGTGAATGACAACCGAAATCAATCCATATTTTGTCCCGGCGGAATAACTTCCGTCAACATTAGGTCTCGGACCGTTAAAACAAATCATCGGATATTCCATTCCGCCAACCGGACCGTTGATACTTTGCGCGACCGGATACGGATAGTCGAACGAATAACGCGAATAGACATTTAACGTATGAATAATCGCCTGTGTCGAGTATTTTTCCCACAATGGATTGCCTTCGTTCGGATAAAACGACATCGCCATCACTTTATTGCCGTTAACATTATGACCCTGAGCGTCCCAGATAAATTTGCGCGACGACGCAAACGCAAAATCGCGGATGTTGTCGCCTTTGAAAATCCAAGTCTTTTTGCTCGTCGCCGTGCTTAATTCATTTGCTTTAGCTTCGTCGGCAGTGATAATTTTTATTGGTTCTTTGGTGGTTTCGGCTTGTTTTAAGCGATCAATCTGCGCTTTAGTTAAAACGTCTTTCGGGTTTTGCAAAACGCCGGTCGCCGAAACAACGTGGTCATTCGGCGCGGTGATTCTGACCAGATAATCGCCGAATTCGAGCGTAAATTCGCCGCTTCCCAAAAATTGTTTGTGCTGCCAGCCGTAAACGTCGTAATAAGCCGCCATTCGCGGAAACCACTGCGCGATTTCGTAAATATAGTTTTTATCGCGCGGAAAGTATTCGTAACCCGATCTGCCACCGAAAATGCGCTGGTTATTGATCGCGTAATTCCAGTCAACCGAAAAAACAAAAGTTCCGCCGGAGGCAAGCGGTGTCGGCAAATCAACGCGCAACATCGTATTGTTAAGCGTATTTTTCAACAGATTTCCTTTCGCATCTCTGACTGACGTGATATTTACTCTGCCGTCATAAGTTCGCGCAACTTGCTGTTCCAGTTGATTTAGCGGAATGCCTTTGTCAAACGACGGCGCGGTTTGCGTTTTCACCGTGTCGGAATCTTTGGCGTGAATATTTTGGTCAATTTGCAGCCAAACATAATTTAATGTGTCGGGCGAAACATTTTTATATGTAATAGTTTCCTTACCGTTTATTCTTTGATTAACGTCATCGAGTTCGACATCAATCACATAATCGGCGCGATTTTGCCAGTATTTATTGCCCGGCGCACCAGAAGCCGTTCGATATTCGTTCGGAGTCGGAAGCTCATCGTCGCTCAATTGACGAAATTTGTCGGAAGGTTTCGATTTCGATTGTCCGAAAACGAAGCAAACGCTTAGTAATACAATAATAATTGCGGAAAGTTGACGCAAAGACATTTCTTTTCTCCTGAATTTTTTAATTTTTTGTGGAAATTATGCGCGTTGAATAATGCGGCGCAAAATTGAAAACAAATTTTAGTAAGTTTCGTCTATTATTGAATAAAAATCAAAGACAAAACTTATCAACTTGAAAATAATTAAGTTGAACTTATTTTATTTAACGCAAAGCCGCAAAGGTTTTCATAAATTTTTGAAAAAATTAAAAACCTAAAATTTTGCGCCTCTGCGCCTCTGCGTTAAATTAATTTTCCTGCAATTTATCACGATATTGATTGACTAAATCAATATCCTTGCTCACCGTATCGGCTAAAATTACAACTAATTCGCCTTTAACAGCGTTATCAAAAGCGTCGAATATCGCATCTTTTGATTCGTGAATTATCTCGACATCAGGATTTTTGCCGCTTTCTTTAATACCTTCCTGCAAAAATTCAAAAACTTCATCTTCGGTGCGTCCGCGCAGATAATTGCCGCGTCGGATGATAATTTTGTCAAAAATGTCCGCGCAAAGTTTGCCGATTTCGCGCAAATCTTCATCGCGCCGATCGCCGACACCGCTTAAAACTGCCGTTCTTTTTTCGTAGGAAAGTTTGTTGATAAAATTGCCCAAACCGATAATTCCCGCCGGATTGTGTGCAAAATCCATCAAAACGGTAAAATCTCCGATTTCAACAAAGTTCATGCGTCCGGGCGTTTGCGTGGTCGAAGGCGTAAATGATGTTAAACCGCCGCGAATGTCTTCCAAAGATACGCCGTGAACAAAACACGCGAGCGTTGCCGCCAGAACATTTTGAATCATAAAATCAGCGCGTCCGCCGTAAGTCAGCGGAATTTCAATCGCCTTTTCGACGCGAACCTTCCATTTGCCTTTCAAAATCGTAATGTAACCGTTTTCATAAACACACGAAATACCACCGCCTCTTGCGTGTCGCTTAATATTTTCATTATTTTCGTCCATCGAAAATAACACAACCGTGCCGTCAACAAGTTTTCGCATTCGATAAACATTGTCGTCTTCGGCGTTCAGCACTGCAAATCCTTTCGGCGAAACCGAGCGCGGCACAACCGATTTGACACGCGCAAGGTCTTCCAAAGTGTTGATGTCCTTCATTCCGAGATGATCGGCGGCGATATTCGTAACAACCGCGATGTCGCAATGATCGTAACCTAAACCGGAGCGAATAATGCCGCCGCGAGCCGTTTCCAAAACGGCGATTTGCACCGACGGGTCTTTCAAAACAAGCTGCGCCGAAACCGGACCCGTATTGTCGCCGGAAACTATTTGATTATTTTGAATATAAGTTCCGTCGGTCGTCGTAAATCCGACGGCGCAGCCGCTGCCTTTTAAAATATGCGCGATAAGCCGCGTCGTCGTCGTCTTTCCGTTCGTGCCGGTAATGGCGAAAATCGGGATTCGCGCCGGTTTTCCGGGCGGAAAAAGCATATTTAAAACATATTCGGCAACATTTCTGCCGATGCCTTCGGACGGCGCAAGGTGCATCCGAAAACCGGGCGCGGCGTTGACTTCGATGATTCCGCCGCCATTTTTGTGCAGCGGTTCGGTAATATTCGGCGCAATAATATCAACGCCGGCGATGTCCAAACCGATTATTTTGGCGATGCGTTCAAAAAGAAAAATGTTTTCCGGGTGCGCTTCGTCCGTGCGGTCAATCGCCGTTCCGCCGGTGGAAATATTCGCCGTCGTCTTTAAATGTAAAATTTCATCTTTCGGCAAAACCGTGCGAAGCGTGTAGTTTTTCGCCTTCAAAATTCTTTCGGTTTGCGCGTCAACATCAATCTGCGTCAAGACATTTTCGTGTCCGAAACCGCGTCGCGGGTCTTCGTTAATTTTGTCAATCAATTGCTGAATCGAATATTTCCCGTCGCCAACAATGTGCGCCGGTGTTCTTTCGGCAATCGCTACGATTTGATTGTTGACGACCAAAGCGCGAAAATCCGCGCCTTTCAGCATTTTTTCGATAATCACATATCTCGAATAATCTTTCGCTTTGTGAAATGCAGTGATAACTTCTTCGAGATTTTCCAGTCCGACGGTTGCGCCTTTGCCGTGATTGCCGTCGAGAGGTTTGACGACGAGCGGAAAACCGAGCGATTTGACCGCGCCTTCGATTTCATCTTCTTCGCGGATTTTGTAACCTTTCGGCACAGGAACGCCCATTTCGCCCAAAAGATTTTTCGTCGCGTCCTTATTTCCGGCGATGTCCACCGAAATCATCCCTGTTCTGGCGGTTGTCGTCGCCTGAATCCGCTGTTGATGAACGCCGTAACCGAGTTGGACGAGCGATTGGTCATTTAGACGAATAAACGGAATATCGCGCGATTCGGCTTCTTCGACAAGCGAGCCGGTACTTGGTCCGAAACGCACTTGCTCACGAATCTCGCGCATTTCCTGAACTTCTTCGGCAAGCATCTGTTTTATTCCATCAACCGGTTTTCCTTCCGCCAAATCGAGAAAAAGTCTGACCGCCGCCCGCGCCGCGTAACGCCCGACTTCTTCTTCGTGATAAGCAAAAACGACGTTGTAAATTCCCCTTTCGGAAGTTTCGCGCGTTCTGCCGTAACCGACATCCATTCCGGCAAGCGTTTGCAGTTCGAGCGCGAAATGTTCAATAACGTGACCTGCCCAAGTTCCCTCTTTAACGCGCTTGAAAAAGCCGCCTTCTTCCTGATAACTGCATCCGTGCGATTGCAAACTCGGCATTGCTTTTTTCATCCGCCCGTAAAAACCTTTGATTTTATTAGTCGGTTTCTGCTCATAATCGCCGATGTCGAGCCGCATTATAATCAACTTTTTCCAATAACCGCTCCAATAGTTCGGTCCGCGCAGTGTTCTAATTTCTGATATGTTCATTTTTAAATTCAAGGTTCAAGGTTCAAGGTTTCAGGTTCAAGGTTCAAAATTTGAGAATTTTGAACCTTGAACCTGAAATTATTCAATGTCGGGCAGTAAAAATTCATTCGGCGGCTGAAGCGGAGTTCGAGCAAAGTAGTCGTAAATCAAACCGTCGCCTAAGATATGCAGTTGAACGCCGCACACGCTGAACGATTGGAAATCATCGACTTCGGCGATCTCATTGTAAGTAATTCCCGAACCGTCAACAATTGTTACCGCGCCCGAACCGAAAACTTCCAAAACTCCTTTATTGTCTAAGATAATCGCCGTGTTTTCGTCAATTCCGATACCGAGATTATAAGGATTATAAGAAACCGCCGTAATCAGACGACTGATGCGTCCGCGTTCGGTAAAATGCTGATCAATAATTATGTTTTTAAGAAAACCCAAACCGGGCGAAAGTCTGACGGAATTTTTGTGCGGATGCGGAGTTGATTCGCCGCGCACAATCATTGCCGCGCTCATTCCCGCCGCGCCCGCGCTTGTTCCGGCGACGATAATGTCGGTTTCAGCGATCATTTGCCGCAACTTCTGCGCGAAATTTGTGCCGCCGAGCAGCGAAACCAGTCGCATTTGATCGCCGCCGGTGATAAAAACTCCGGTTACGCCGTCAAGCAATTCGTTTGCGTCAGCTTGAAAAACATCCTGCCGCGAAGTCGCCCGCAAAACGCGCGGATTTACCACGCCTAGATTGCGAAACGCCTGCACGTAAACGTCCGCCGCAAATTCAGGAAAGTCAGACGCGACCGGCACGATTAAAACTTCCGCGTCATCGCCGCCCGCCAGCGAAAGGAATTTTCGCAAAATTCGTCGCTCGTTATATTTATCTTCCGCGCCGCCGATGACGAGCAAATGCCCGCCGATCACTTCGCGGTGTATTCGATTGTCCATTTAATTCAAGGTTTTCGTTTAAAAGTTTAAGGTTCAAAATTTTTAATATCTAAATTTCAAATTCTAACCTCAAAACCTAGAATCACAAATCTGGATTACATAATTTTGAATCTAGAACCTGAAATCTTGTACCTCATTGGATTATAAACCGCTTCGCACAACATCGTGCAGTCTGAGCAGACCGACACAGCAGCCATCTTTATCAACAACGGGCAAAACTGAAATCTGCATCGGACGATTTTCCATCAATTGCAAGGCATCGAAAGCAAGCATTTCAGGCGCGGCGGTTGTAGGGTTTTTGGTCATCATTTGTTCGGCTTTCAAGTTCTCCAGACTTTCGGCGGCGGTTTTTTCGATTGTCCGCCGCAAATCGCCGTCCGTTACGATGCCGATAAGTTTTTTGTTTTCATCAGTAACATTAACCGCGCCGAGCGAATGTTTGGAAATTTCTTTGACGACTTCCAGCCACGAAGCATCGGGCGTGATGTTCGGACTTTCGTGCATTAAATTGAAAACTTTTAGAGTCAGACGTTTGCCCAAACGACCTGCCGGATGATTTGAAGCGAAATCTTCGGCGGTTTTACCTTTTGACTGCATTAAAGTCATCGCAACCGCATCGCCGAGCGCGAGCGCGACGGTTGTTGATGTGGTCGGCGCGAGATTAAGCGGACACGCCTCTTTGTCAACCGATGCGTCCAAAACTACGTCTGATTGTCTTGCTAAAGTAGAATTAATATTACCGATAATCGAAATAATACAAATCTTTCGCGCCTTAAGTGCCGGCAAAAGAAGCAGAATTTCATCAGTTTCACCCGAATTTGAAAGCGCAATGACGACATCGCCTTTTGTAATAATGCCAAGCCCGCCGTGCAATGCGTCGGACGGATGCAGAAAAACCGCTACCGTTCCCGTGCTGGTTAATGTCTGCGCGATTTTTTGCGCGATAATGCCGGATTTGCCGACACCAATAATGACGATTTTACCTCTGCATTCTTCCAGAATCTCGATAGTTCTTTTGATGACTCTTTTTTCCAAACGCGCCGCCGCCTGCTCAATCGCCTGCGCTTCGAGGTTAAGTAGTTCGACAACTTTTTCAAAACTATGAATCACAATTAAAAATTTTAACGAATTTGGAAAGTCCGTTTAATTTCCGCTTTTAAAGCTGCGCGGAATTTTTGCGTCGGTCAAAATAACAAAATCACCGAGGTTCAAGTGTTTTGTTTTGTCAAATTTATTAAAATCGTCTTCCGATTTTATCGTTACAACCAAAACCTTTAATCTCGGGCTAAACTTCAAAAGCTGCTCGGCTGTTCCGAGCCGGTTTTCAGTATGAAAACTTCCGTTTAAATGAACAACTAAAGAATTTTTGTTATTTTTCAGATATTCCGCAATCGAAAAAGCCATCGTAGCGTCCCACAGAGTTTGCGATTCTAAAATTTTCGATACGCTTTGTGTATTGCTCGGCATTCCGCCCATTAAATCGGTAAATTTTTTGGCGTAAGCATCCGAAGACCTCGCGTAAGGCAGCGGCGCAAGCCATTTTTTCGCTCCAGGCGAAAGCTGCTCAAGCGATTCGCGCCCGTTGCGCGAAACCATATTTACGTAACGGCGTGGCGCGTTGGCGGCAATCACATCGAGTTTGTTTTGTTTTGCGTATTCGACGAGCGGACGATAATCAGTTTTGTAATTATTCCACGGGCGGCTGTCGTCTAAAAATTTCTTTTCAGTGATCAAATCCTCTAAATATTCGTCCAAAATAATTTGCACATCACGCTCGAACATTTCCATCGAGAGCGCGACTTTTCTGTTTTTGCCGTAAATCTCTACTACTTTTTTAAAAATTTCTGCCTGAATATAATGTGCAACCGCATCATCGTGATTTTCGCCGAGAAACACTACGTCTGCTTTGCCGACCGCGTTTATAATTTGATTGATCGCTGCCGGGTTTCCATCTGAATCATATATTTTGTAACTGTCGTCTGAAACTTGGGCGAAAATTAAATTTGCCATAAGAACAATGAAGATAAAAGCCGCAATTGATTTAAACATATACATCACAAGAAGTTTTTAATTTGATTTTAACTCAAAAGTTGAAAGTCGCAAGATGCTTTTTGAAATTTACGCGTTTGATGAAATTCTCGATAATAGTGTTTCGATGAAAGACAAATCAAATTTTGCCCTCGTGTTTTGATTTAGGACATATTCGGAAGTACCAGCCAATAGAAAAGCGACGGCTCAGACACTTTTCCTTTACTTACAACCATTTAATATATTTGGCACGTCTATTGCAGTTTGTAATTTTAGGCTAAACAGCTAAAATTAAATAATTTAAACAGGAGATAATTATGAATAACGACGGAACAGTAAAAGAAGAATTAGGTGGATTTAAAGATAGAGTAGTAGGCGATGTAAAAGACGCAACAGGTGCAGTTACCGGAGATCGCAGCCTCCAAAGAGAAGGCGAAGCCCAAAACGCTATGGGTAATGCCAGACAAGAAAACAATGATGTTTTGGGTTCAAACACAGGCGCGGCAAGATCAACCAGCAATAGCGGAATGGTAACGGGAATGTTCAGAACCCGTGAAGATGCTGAAAGAGCGTATAATTCAGTAACGGGTCGCGGATATGGTAAAGATGATGTAAATCTTTTGATGTCCGACAAGACACGCGAAACTCATTTTGCTGATGGCGCAGATACGGAATTGGGCAGCAAAGCAATG
>JBDTSO010000106.1:0-8674 GCA_039931085.1 Acidobacteriota bacterium
AACCGCATTTCCTATAACAAATGCGGTGAAAATTCATATTTTCGGAGAGTGTGAGAAGAACAAACGGACGAGTTCAGGAAAAGCCATTATGCCTGCCACTGCTCTTGACCACCTTTTTTCTTCCGTTATTTATAGAAAGGGTTATTTCAATTTCCTTTCCAGAAATTTCAGCAGTTTTTTACAATAATAGATTTTATTTCGATTCAATCGTTTTTAAAATGTCGTCGCTACATATTTTTTAGAGGACGTATCTTATTGACAAAACTAAGTTTATATATGAGTTGACAACATTTTTGTAAAATTTATCGGATTTTTGGAACTTTTTACTTTTAGGCGCGTGTATTTAATTGGTAATCTTAAACTTCCTTATTTATAAAATAGAAGTAGTTCAAGCCTGTTTTCGATAAAATAGGCTTTTTTTTGTTTATATTTGTTCTCAATTATTACCTTTTTTGATGAATCTCATCTCATCTGAAAATAAACTTTCGACAATCTTACATAACTATTACGAATGGCTTGCGCCGCTTCTGCTATTCTTAAAATGTCAAAGAATATGACTGTTGGAAATTTATTAAATGCAAAATGTTATTGAAATAGAGCAGACGCGCGAAATTATTAACTGGAAAAATTTAAGCATCGTTACAATTTTTCATCTTTTCTCAATTGCGGCATTATTTACGTTTAGCTGGAAAAACTTTGCGGCGATGATGATCGGAAACTGGATTGTCGGCAGCCTTGGTGTCGGACTCGGTTATCATCGAATGCTGACGCACCGCAGTTTTAAAGCTCCGAAATGGCTGGAATACACGCTGACGATGTTCGGCACGATGTCAATGCAGGACGCGCCGGACAAATGGGTGGCGACGCACCGCATTCATCACGCTTTTACCGAAACCGAAAAAGACCCGCATTCAACTCGTCCGGGTTTTTGGTGGGCGCATATCGGTTGGGTTGTTTTGGGAACGGCGCAGGATCACGATGAAGCGACTTTCAAAAAATATATCCCTGATCTTCTAAAAGACAAATTTCACGTTCTTCTGGCGAAATATTATCTCGTTCCGATTATTCTTTCCGGTTTTTTGCTATATGCAATCGGCGGTTGGTCAATGGTTTTGTGGGGCGTTTTCGTGCGCGTCGTCGTTGGCTGGCACACGACTTGGTTTGTAAATTCGCTTTCGCACATTTTCGGCAAGCGGCGTTATGATACGAACGACGATTCGACAAATAACTGGTTTGTCGCCGTTTTGACGTTCGGCGAAGGTTGGCACAACAACCATCACGCTTATCCGACTTCGGCGCGGCACGGTTTGAAATGGTATCAATTCGATATAAACTGGATTACTATTCGCATTTTCGAGAAATTGGGTTGGGCAAAACAAATCCGCATTTTCGATAAAATCAAAACTTCGACCGAAATAAAACAAACGGCGCAAAATCCGATATAATTTCTTCGTGAAAAAAGAAGTAATCATTATCGGCGCGGGACTCGGCGGACTTTCCGCTGCAATCAGACTTGCGAAATCGGGTTTTTCCGTCAGCATTTTAGAGAAAAACGAAAACGTCGGCGGAAAAGTTAATCTTGTCGAAGCGAACGGATATAAATTCGACACGGGCGCGAGTTTGTTGACGATGCAGCACGTTTTGGAAGATTTGTTTGAATTTGCCGAGCGCGACATAAAAGATTATTTGTCAATCGTTCCGCTCGAACCGATTTGCCGCTATTTTTGGTCGGACGACACAAGGTTTGATACTTCGGCTGATTTACAAAAAACCGAAAAAGAAATTGAACGCTTTGAATCGCGCGACGCTGCAAATTTCCGTAAATATCTCGCCGATGCAAAAAGAAAATACGAAATCGCCGAAAAAACTTTTCTCGCACACAGTTTGAACGATTTGCCAAAACTTTTGCGCCCGAAATATCTCAAAGATTTGCTCGCCATTTCCAGTCTTAAAACTCTGGACAAACACAACCAAAGTTATTTTCAATCGCCGAAATTACGTCAGCTTTTTAATCGTTTCGCCACTTACAACGGCTCGTCGCCGTATCAAACGCCCGCAACTTTTGCGCTCGTGCCGTATGTCGAATTCGGTTTGGGCGCGTGGTATGTCAAAGGCGGAATGTATGAAATTCCGAAGGCTCTGGAGAAATTGGCGAAAGAATTCGGCGTAATAATTTACACCGAATCGAAGGTTGAAAAAATCGAAATCGAGAATGGAAAAGCCGTCGGCGTAAGAGTCGGCGGCGAAGTTTTCGGTTGTGATTTCGTTGTTGCCAATTCCGACGCAGTAGAAACTTATCGAAATTTGATTGATAAAAATGCGCGGAAAAGTTTTTCCAATCGAAAAATCGAACAAACCGAACCGTCGTGCAGCGGTTTCGTTCTGCTTTTGGGAACAAAAAAACAATTTCCGCAATTGGCGCATCATAATATTTTTTTCTCGGACGATTATAAAGCGGAATTTGACGCGATTTTTGTCGAAAAACGTCCCGCCGAAAATCCGACGATTTATGTTTGCGCGTCTTCAAAAACCGACGAAACGCAGTCGCCAAACGGACACGAAAATCTTTTTGTTTTGATAAATGCGCCTTATACGAGCGATAAAACGAATTGGCAAACGGAAGCGCAAAATTACCGCGATTTGATTGTTAAAAAATTGGAAAACTCCGGTTTGAAGGATTTGGAAAGTTCGATTGATTTCGAGCAAATCATCACGCCCGAAGATTTCGAGAAAAAATACCGCGCTAATCGCGGTTCGATTTACGGCGTTTCGTCAAACGGAATTTTCTCGGCTTTCCTGCGTCCGCCGAACAAATCAAGAGACATTAAAAATCTATATTTTGTCGGCGGCGCGACGCATCCGGGCGGCGGCATTCCGTTGGTTTTGCTGTCGGGTAAGATGGCAAGCGATTTAATTTTGAATAAAAGAGGCTGAGAAAAATTTTCATAGTTTTTCAGCCTCTTTTGTTTTTTGGAGTAACTAAATTTTTATTGAATTCGATAGGGCGAAGTTGCCGGTTGGTCGGTTGCTGTTCCCCACAAAAATCCGCTGACAGTATTACTCTGACTGTTGTAGATAAACCAGTTGCCCGAACGATAAACGGCAAAGTCCATTTTCTTGTCGCCGTCATAGTCGGCTGGTTGCGGAATATCGCCGCTTGCGCCGAATTGAAATGAATCGGTTACAGCCGTCGTGCCGACGGCGAGTGTTGAGCTTTTTAAGTAGTACCAAATTCCGTCGCTCGGTCGCCAAACGGCAATGTCTGATTTAGCATCGCCGTCGTAATCACCCGGAACGAGTTTGTCGGTTTTAATACCGAAAGCTGCACTTAAAATGCGAGTGTAATTAAAATCACTTTCTAAAATATACCAGCGATTGGCGGTGTTGCCCGTGCTGACATCGTTTGGACGAACGATGCCGAAATCATTCATCCGGTCGCCGTCAAAATCTCCGACAACCGGCGCGTCGCCCGCTTGTCCCCATTGTTGGGAAAGAAGCGTGTTATCGGAACTTCGCAGAACATACCAATATCCGTTGCCCGGTCGCCAAACAGCAATATCTGTTTTGCTGTCGCCGTCATAATCACCCGGAACGGGAACATCACCGGATATGCCGAAAGCCTGAGCGTAGAAATTGGCACTCGGCGTTGTTTGACTTAAACCGTAATACCAAACATTATTGCCCGGACGATAAACGCCGACATCGGTTTGACCGTCGCCCGTATAATCTCCGGCAGTGATAATGTCGCCGCTTTGTCCGAACTGAACCGAATTCGTTCCGCCGGCTGAATTGATTGTGTCCCAAAATCCGGTGCTTGGTCGCCAGTAAGTAATATCGGCTTTACCGTCGTTTGTGCGGTCAAAACCAACCTGACGGCAAGCCGTGCTGTAATTTATAATGAAGCCGTAATTGGCACAACCTGAATCAGCCACAACTTCGGCGATCACGACTGTAAAGGTTGTTCCCGTATTTACGGGAAAAGAGAGCGAAGCACTTCCGCTTGAACTAAGCCCGGACGTTCCTATAATATTTGCGCCGGGACTGGCAGGATTATAGCTTGAATAAACAGTGGCTTGAACCTGATTTCCGGTGCAGCCGCTAAAGTTATAATTAAGCGTCGCGCAGCCCATTGTCAGTCCGGCTGGAGCGGTAAAATTATAACTGTCATAATGATATGTTCCGGCAAGCGGTGCTTGTGTCGGCGCACCGCCGGCGCAGCCTGAAGGATTGCCGTCTCTGAAAACGCGTCCGTTCTGCGTCGGGTCGGTAGTCGTCAATGAGCCGCCAAAGCCGTCAATAGGTCCTGAAGGTTGACAAATAAACTGCGCGAAGGCAATCTGATTTGACGTTAAAATCAGCGTAAATAGCAAAACAAAGGAAAAAATTCCTTTGCTGTTTTGAACGTAGAATTTCATTACTTTTCTCCTAAAATGTAAAAATCGGAAAGTGAAATTTATTAACGGTTATTTCCAAAAAATTCTGTTGGACTATACGGAATAATTCAGTTGATTGTAGAAAAATACTCTCTTTAACTTTTATTTGCAATTAAAAAGCCGGTATAAAATCTAAATTTTATTGATAGATTTACTATTTGGCTGTCTTCGGTTTATTATCAGTAAGGAAATCGCCGAATTTTTAAAGAACTATGAAACAATGTCCGAATTGTCAAACAACATATACCGACGACACGCTCAAGTTTTGTCTTCAGGACGGAACGCCGCTGGTTAGTTCGGCGAATGCTCAAACGGAAATGCCGACGGTTTCTTTTACCGATTCGGAAACGCTTGTTTCGCCGCGTCAGGTTGAACGGTTGGATATTCCGGTTGAAAGGTCAAACTCACAGGATTGGGAACAAAGCCGGCAAACACAAATCTCCGAATTTCAGCCGGAAGCTAAAAAATCCAAAACATTTCTGATTGTTGCGCTGACAGCATTTGTAACGCTTCTATTGTTCGGCGGCGCAGTCGGAACGTGGTTTTACTTGAAAAAAGATAAAACCGCAGTAGTTCAAAATAACAATAACAAAGGCGCGGTCAATCAAAACATTCCGCCAAAAAATAATTTAAACGCAGAAGTTTCGCCTTCACCCGAAGAAACTTCACCTTCGCCGACGGCAACGCCGAAACCTTCTCCGACCGCTGTGCCGACCGTTACGCCCGCGCCGAATTTTAATCCCGAACAGGTGCAAAGAGAGGTTTCCGAAAAAATTGATGCGTGGAAAAAGGCAACTGAATCGGGAAATTCAAATGCTATGGCAAATAATTACGCCGATACGGTTGATTATTATAATAAGAAAAGCGTCGGTTTGGATTATGTCAGAAAAGATAAGCAGAGGGCTTTCATCAAATTTTACAATATCAAAATGAATCTGAGCAATTTGCGCGTTACGCCGGACGCATCGGGAACGAAGGCTACCGCCGTTTTCGATAAGGAATGGAATTTTGAAGGCGACGAAAGTTATTCGGCAGGTAAGGTTCAAACGCAGCTTCAGCTTCAAAAATTTAACGGCAAATGGCTGATTACCGGCGAAAAAGATTTGAAAGTTTATTACACCGAATAAAAAAATTTTCCGTTTATATCTACGACATTTTTATGCAAAAAAAATCAGACTTAAAAATCGCATCGCTGCTTCCTTCGGCGACGGAAATCGTTTGTGCGCTCGGTTTGGAAGAAAATATCGTCGGCATCACGCACGAATGCGATTTTCCGGCGGGCATTGAAAATAAACCGCATTTGACGGCGAGCCGTATTTCGCACGAAACGATGTCGAGCGTGGAAATTGACCACGCCGTTCGTTCGCAGCTTGACGGACACGGTTCTATTTACGATTTGGATACGGAACTTTTGCAGAGGTTGAAACCGGATTTGATAATCACGCAGGAACTTTGCGACGTTTGCGCTGTTTCTTACAAAATTGTGCAGAAAGCGGCAAAAATTTATGCCGCCGATGCACAAGTTGTTTCGCTCGAACCGAACACGATTGCGGACATTTTCGAGAATATAAAAACCGTCGGAGAATTGTGCGGCGTTGCCGAAAAAGCCGACGAAATTGTTCAAAATCTGCAAAATCGGCTTGATAAAATTCATCAAAAAACAAAAAGACTCGAAAAATCGCCGCGCGTTTTTATGCTCGAATGGCTTGAACCGCCGTTCGCGCCCGGACATTGGACACCGGAACAGGTTGAAATTGCGGGCGGCGTTTGTCTGCTCGGCGAAGCGGGCGAAAAATCCGTAACGACAACTTATCAGCAAATTATTGAATCAAAACCGGAGATTGTAGTTCTAATTCCCTGTGGTTATTACACGGAAGATATTTTACGACAACTGCCGAACACGAAATTTCCCGAATCTTTTAAAGAAATTCCGGCGTTTCAAAACAATGAAATCTGGGCATTGGATGCGACATCGTATTTTTCGCGCCCCGCGCCGCGAGTTGTTGACGGCGTTGAGATTCTGGCGAAAATATTTCATCCCGAAACTTTCGGTAAACCGTCCGAAAATGAAGCCGTTAAAGTTTCCAAAGATTTGATTTTGTTTGAAGATAAAACTTCGGCGGGAAAAGTGTAACAGACATTAATTATGAAATTTATTACAGCAATTTTTTGTTTATTGATTTTTACGTTCACGTCATTCCCTCAAAAAGCCGACGAAGTTTTGGCGACGGCGAATAGCCAGAAATTCACCGCCAAAGATTTGTCGCCGGAAGCAGGCGAAGTTTTCAGCAATCTTCCGAAAACAATCGGCGAGTTTCGCAAATCGCTGCTCGAACAGCAAATTGCGGAAATTTTGTTTGAAACTGAAGCGGCGACTCGTAAATTGACGGTTGAAAAGCTAATCGAAACGGAAGTTTTAAACAAAATCGCTGCGCCGACGGAAAAGGAAATTCAAGTGGTTTATGACGCGAACCGCGATTCCATCGGCAACAAAATCATTGACGAAGTGCGTCCGCAGATCGTCGCGTTTCTGCGCCGCGAACCTGAACAAAAGGCGTTAGCGGAATATCTTTCAAACTTGAAAGTAAAATACAAAGCCGCGCTCGGCAAAGATTTGGGCGCACCGAATCTGAAACCTTCTGACACTTTGGCGACGATCAACGGCAAAGCGATTTCGGTTGAAAATTTTGAAGCGAAAAATAAATTGCGCCTTTACGAATTTCAAGCCGACATTTACGATCAGATTCAACAATTGCTCGAACAAAAAGTCTATGAATCTTTAATTGCGGCGGAAGCCAAATCGCAGAATATCGAAGCCGGCGATTTAATTGCCCGGGAAATTACCGATAAACTGCACGATTATTCCGAAGAAGAACGCCGGCAATTGCAAACAGCTTTTGAAAAACAGCTTTTTCAAAAATACAATGCGAAGTTTTTATTGAAATCGCCCGCGCCGGTTGTGCAGAATATTTCGACGGAAAATCAGCCGTCGCAAGGCAAACAAACCGCGCCCGTAACGGTTGTAATGTTCACCGATTTTCAATGTCCGGCGTGTTCGGCGGTGCATCCGGTTTTAAAGAAGGTTTTGGCGGAATACGGTGACAAAATCCGTTTCGTCGTGCGCGATTTTCCGCTCGTCAACGTCCACGAAAATGCTTTTCGCGCCGCGCTTGCGGCAAACGCGGCAAACGCGCAGGGCAAGTTTTTTGAATACACCGAACTTTTGTATAAAAATCAAAATGCTTTGGATAAAGGATCGCTCGAAAAATATGCGGCTGATCTCGGTTTAAATCAAAAGCAATTTGATTTAGACTTAACGAGCGAAAAATATGCCGCCGACGTTAAAAAAGATATGTCGGACGGCAAAACTTACGGCCTTACGGGAACGCCGACCATTTTTGTCAACGGCGCACGAGTCCGCGAACTCTCGGCGGAAGATTTTAGAAAAGCAATTGACCGAGCCTTAAAACAGTGAACAGTTATCAGTTATCAGTCAATAAAAACTGATAACTGATGACTGATAACTGATAACTGAAACTATGCGTTTTTATTTTATATTTTTCTTTGTCCTTTTATCATTGGCTTGCAGCGACGAACCGGCGCGTTCAAATATGAACTCAATCGTCAATAAAACAAATACAAATGCGGCAAAATCGTCGTCAAGTGTGCCGATTTACACTTATGAAATCGTTAAAACTTTTCCGCACGATCCGAAAGCGTTCACTGAAGGTTTATTTTTTTACAACGGATTTTTGTATGAAAGCACCGGAGAAACCGGTAAATCGGATTTGCGAAAGGTTGAACTCGAAACCGGCAAGATTGTTCAGCAAATCAAACTGCCAAGAGACATTTTTGGCGAAGGAACTACTATCTTAAACGGAAAGATTTATCAACTGACTTGGCAATCAGAAAAGGGTTTCGTTTACGATGCGGAAACTTTCAAATTGCTGCGAGAATTTACATATCAGGGCGACGGTTGGGGTTTAACGAACGACGGCACGAATCTGTATATGACCGACAGTACTCACGTTATTCGCGTTATTGACCCGGAAACTTTCAAAACTATCAAAACGCTCGTTGTCCTCCGCGAAGATGGCAAACCTCTGATGCAGATCAACGAACTCGAATATATCAAAGGTGAAATCTGGTCAAACGTCTGGCATTCGGAAGAGCCGAATATTCTCGGCAAAGAAAACTACATTGCGCGAATTGATCCGAATTCCGGCAAACTTCTCGGCTGG
>JBDTSO010000107.1:0-8650 GCA_039931085.1 Acidobacteriota bacterium
TTCAAACTCGCGTTCCTGTATAACGCGCAGAAGTTTTGCCTGAAGCGTCGGCGCAAGTTCGCCGATTTCATCTAAAAAAAGTGTTCCGCCGTCGGCAATTTCAATTTTTCCTTTGCGCTGTCCGGCTGCGCCGGTGAACGCCCCTTTTTCGTGTCCGAACAAATCGCTGTCCAAAAAATTTTCGTTCAAAACCGCACAATTTAAGGCGATAAAAGGTTTATTGTTACGCAGAGAGTTTTTGTGAATCGCCCGTGCCACAAGTTCCTTACCCGTGCCGCTCTCACCGCTGATTAAAATTGTCGAATCGGTCTGTGAAACTTTGGCGATAAGCTGCGCGAGCGTTTTCATCGGCTCGCTTTCGCCGATCATATTTGTCTCGATTTCAACCCAATTTTGAAGCGACTGATTTTCGATTTTAAGCGATTCGAGATGCCGCACATTTTTCAAAGCTGAAACGACTAGACTTCCGATAGCGGTCATTTGCTGCAAATGCTCCGTTTCAAAACAAAATTTTGCATCTCCCGAATCCAAATAAATTAAACCGCTGATTTCGCCGGACAAAAGCGGTACGCACAAAAGGGAATTGACACCCATATTTATCAAACTGTCGGTAGAGTGGAATTCCGTATTATTTATGTCGTTTCTCAAGAGCGCGGACTTCTCGCTAAAGACCCTCTGTGTAACGCTTCGACTGATGTGCATCGGTTCAGTGCCGCGTTTAACTTTATTCATCACGCAGACTGAATTCGGTGAAATTAAGTCATTGTTAAGCAGGATAATCGCACCGCGCTCGGCGGGAATAATTTCGAGAATGATTTCGAGTAATTTTTTTTGAAGTTCTTCAGAGTTTTGGATTTCATTTAACGCCGCGCCAATTTTTGTCAGAACATCCAAATCCGTCGGTAATGTGTCGCTTAGTTTTCTGAAGGGGACAACAAAATCCGATTGAGTAGCCGTTAAATCTTCATCAAAATGAATTTCATTTGAAAAAGTCAATGCTTCGTCATCTTCCGTGAGAAACAAAAGGTTTGTTTGTCCGATACGAATTCGGTCTCCGTGTGTTAGAAGCGATTTTTGTGCGGAGTAATCGTTGACGTAAATACCGTTTTGACTGTTAAGGTCTTCCAGCAGATAACCTTCGGCAGTTTTTCTGATCAAAGCGTGTTCTCTCGACATTACAGTGTCGGGAATTGTCAATTGATTTCGCAAAGCCCGCCCGATAGTAAAAACTTCGCCATCCTGCAAGGTGAATGTCTGTGACTCTAACGAGCCGTTCAAAATTATCAGCCGCGGTTTCATTTTTTATAAAATTTTACTATTGAACGAGAATTTTTTGTTTCCTGAAATGTTAATCTATATCAATTTTGATTGCAACACTATTATTTCTGATATAGAAAAACAAGAAAAATAAATTTCGTGAATAAGAATCATTATATATTTAATAGTGTTTACAGAGCTTTTAGGATGATTATGTAAAACCAAACGAATATTATTTTTTTGGCACACTATTCGCACTATGATAAGTTACGTAGGTTTTACCAATAACCACACACCTCACCTTACAATTTATGTCGGAAACATTTTATCTCACTTTTCCTCACCATTTTGAATTATAAAAATTCATAAAAAAGAAGCCGTCGCTGATCCAGCGACGGCTTCTTTTTTTAGAAATCCGACACAAAATTAAGTTCCGGTTTCCCAAGACGACATATATTCAATCATTTCGGGAGTCAGTGTATCAATTGAAATACCGAGCGCACGAAGTTTCAAACCGGCAATTTCCTGATCAACTTCCTCCGGTAAAACGTGGACTTTGTTTTCGAGTTTGCCTTGATTTTTGACCAAGTATTCAGTTGAAAGGGCTTGATTGGCAAACGACATATCCATCACGCTCGCCGGATGACCTTCCGCCGCCGCTAAATTTATCAAACGTCCTTCGCCGAGAACAATCACGCTTTTGCCGTTTGTTCCGATATATTCTTCGACAAACGGACGGCGGGCAGTGACTTCCGAAGACATTTCGCGGAGCGCGTCGAGATTTAATTCCAAATCGAAATGTCCGCTGTTGGCGACAATCGCGCCGTCTTTCATCTTTTCAAAATGTTCTTTATCAATGACGTGGCGATTGCCGGTGACGGTGACAAAGAAATCGCCGATTTGACAAGCTTCCTTCATCGGCAGTACGCGAAAACCGTCCATCACGGCTTCGATTGCTTTAACCGGATCTATTTCCGTTACGATGACATTCGCGCCCATACCGCGCGCGCGCATCGCCACACCTTTTCCGCACCATCCGTAACCGACGACGACAAAGTTTTTGCCGGCGAGTAAAATATTGGTCGCGCGAATAATTCCGTCCAGTGTAGATTGTCCAGTTCCGTAACGATTGTCAAAAAAGTGTTTGGTCTGCGCGTCGTTGACCGCCATCGAAGGGAATGTCATGACGCCGGCTTTTTCCATTGCCTTTAAGCGCACGATTCCGGTGGTCGTTTCTTCCGTCGTTCCGATGATTGACTGCGCCAATTCCTTTTTCTCTTTGAGCATCGTCGCCACCACGTCCGAGCCGTCATCAATGATTATCTGCGGATTTGAATCCAGAGCCATCCGCACGTGGCGCATATATGTTTCTGTGGATTCGCCCTTGATGGCAAAAACCGGGATGCTCCAATCGGCAACCAAGGAGGCGGCAACGTCGTCCTGCGTTGAAAGCGGATTCGACGCGATCAGAATCGCTTCCGCGCCGCCCGCTTGAAGTGTTCGCGCTAAGTTCGCCGTTTCAGTCGTAATGTGAGCGCAAGCCACGAGTTTTACGCCTTCGAGCGGTTTTTCCTGTTCAAAACGCTCGCGGATCAGCCGCAAAACGGGCATTTCGCGGTCAGCCCATTCGATTCTTTGTTTACCTTGCGGTGCAAGATTGATGTCTTTTATATCGTAATCCATTGAAATTCCTTCTTTAGCCATAATTTTATTTTTGAAATTTTTTTTTAATTGTTTTGATAATAAAACGGCAAACATTTCATTGCGAATAAAAGTCTTCGCCAGAACTGTTTGCCGTCAAAATCATTATGTTTAACCGTTACCATTGGCACTCATCGCGCCTAATAATGCGTCGGCTTTGTCTGTTTTTTCCCACGAAAATTCATCATTTGTGCGTCCGAAATGTCCGAATTTGGCAGTCGCTTTAAAAATCGGTCGCTGCAAATCAAGCGTTTCGATAATACCTTTCGGCGTTAAATTGAAGTTTTTTCGCACGGTTTCAGCAAGTTTGTCTTCATCGAATCTGCCTGTTCCGTGTGTATCAACGCGCACCGAGACGGGTTCGGCAACTCCGATGGCGTAAGCCAATTGAACGGTGCATTTTTCGGCGAGTCCGGCGGCGACGATGTTTTTGGCGATATAACGAGCCATATAGGCGGCTGAACGGTCAACTTTCGTCGGGTCTTTGCCGGAAAACGCGCCGCCGCCGTGCGGGGCATAGCCGCCGTAGGTATCAACAATAATTTTGCGCCCGGTAACGCCTGCGTCGCCCATCGGACCGCCGACGACAAAGCGTCCGGTCGGATTTATATGATATTTTGTATTTTCGTCAAGTAAATCGGCTGAAACGGTTGATTTTATGACTTTTTCTAAAATATCCTCGCGCAACTGTTCGGTGGTAATATCTTCAGAATGTTGTGATGAAATTACGACCGCATCAACGCGAAACGGTTTGCCGTCACGATATTCGACCGTAACCTGCGATTTGCCGTCGGGACGCAGATAGGGAAGTTCGCCGCTGCGTCGAACTTCGGAAAGTTTTCTGGTCAAATTATGTGCAAGCTGGATCGGAAGCGGCATCAATTCCGGTGTTTCATTGCAGGCAAATCCGAACATCAAACCCTGATCGCCTGCGCCGCCCGTATCAACGCCCTGTGCAATATCGGGCGATTGTGTGCCGAGTGCATTCAAAACCGAACAAGTATTACAGTCATATCCGTAAAGCGCATCGTTATATCCAATCTCATTGATGGTATCGCGGACGATTTTTTGATAGTTAATTTCCGCTTTGGTAGTGATTTCGCCGGCGACAACCGCCAAACCCGTCGTTACGAGCGTTTCACAGGCGACTCTGGCAGTCGGGTCTTTTTCTAAAATCGCGTCTAAAATCGCATCCGAGATTTGGTCGGCAATCTTGTCCGGGTGTCCTTCGGTTACAGATTCCGAAGTGAATAAATAATTTGTGTTGCTCAATGTGTTTGCAGCTCCTTATAATACAATTAAGATAATAAACAAAAATAACAATCTTTCGTAAAGATAACAAAAGGGAAATAGTATCGTTTTATTAGGAAAGTGTCAAAAGCAAGTAAAACCCACAATATCAGCTGCGTCTGATAATAAAGATTATGTTATTATTATTCCTCATTTTTAATTTTATCGAAAACTTCTTTTAATGCCTTTAAAATATCTCTCTTTTCAAAACTCTTAACAGTTGTAAAATGAATTTGCAAACTAAAAATTTTGTCGGCGGAATCATATTTGAAAGTATTTGTTGCATTTGTTGGAAGTCTTAAATTCTCTACGAGATTAATCTTTTCCTTTAACTGACGATTTTTATTTTGTCTGGCGGTTTGACGGAAATTCTCCCGTTTCTGATTCTGTATAGTTATTTGGGTAATAAAATCGTACATTGCTTTTTCATCAAATTGGCGGGCGATTTCAAGCAGAGTTGATTTAGCGTTTAAATCATTTTGTTGACATTTTTCACGAATCGAATTCGGCAATCCGGCAATTGCAAATGATTCCGTAACCGTGCTGCGGCTTTTACCGATTTTTTTGGCGATTTCCTCGTGCGTGTAACCGTAACGAGAGCTTAGAGCAGCGAGACCATCAGCTACTTCCCAAATACTTAAATCTTTTCTTTGGAGATTTTCGATGAGCGCGATTTCAGCGATAGATTTTTCGTCAATATCGAGTTCGATACACGGAACTTCGCGCAAACCGGCTAGATTGGAAGCTCTCCAGCGTCTTTCGCCGGCAATAATCATCCACGTTCCGTCCCCTTTAGGTTTGACTAAAAGCGGCTCTAATACTCCTTTTTCCTTGATAGAACCGGCTAATTCGGTCAAATCACCGATTTCGACACGCGGTTGGTCGGGATTCGGCTCAATTTGATTAATCGGAATTATTTTACCGACCGAACGGTTCGGCATTTTTGCAAATTCTTCGACGTAATGCGAATCGTGCCGCATCTTAACGCCTGACGGCAAACCTCTTTTAGACACGCTTTAAAACCTCCTTACTTAAGTTCTTATATTCGATTGCCCCGGATGATTTGGGCGAGAATGAAAAAATAGTTTCTTTATGAGCCGGCGACTCTTCCAGTCTGACACTTCTCGTGATAATTGTTTTAAATGCCTTTTCTCCGAAAACTTTACGAATGTGCGCTTCGACATCTTTGGAAAGGGATGTACGCTTATCAAAAAGCGTTACCAAAACTCCGAGCAAGTCCAAATCGGGATTCGGACGCGAACGCACCTTTTCGATAGTTTCCAAAAGATCGTCAGTTCCCTCCAAAGCAAAATATGACGACTGGATCGGAATTAAGACGTGAGAAGCGGCAACCAGAGCGTTCACCGTAATTAAACCCAAAGTCGGCGGAGTATCAATAAAAATAAGATCGAAATCCGAGCGAATTGCCTCAATTCTGTCACGCAGTCTGAAAATCGCATCGAAGTCGCCGACTAATTTCGCCTCTAATTTGGCAAGATTTATTTTTGAAGGAACAATTTTTAAATTTTTTACTTTTGTTTCGTAAATAAATTCTTCCCACGGATGATTTAATTCCGTAAAAAGTTCAAAGGCACTGCCATTGATAATTTGTTGTTCGACGAACGACAGCGAACTGTTTCCCTGCGGATCCAAATCAATCAATAAAACTTTTTTACCTTGTAAAGCACAGGCGGCTGAAAGATTGATGGCTGTGGTTGTTTTTCCTACTCCGCCTTTCTGGTTGGCAATGACAATTATCATTATTTATAATTTATTAAGTATATATGTATATTAGTTAAAAATGTGTTTTTGCAGGTGAAAATTAAATTTTAGCCGATCAGGTCAGGCCAGTCTTCGGCAGCAGGAATTTTCTCATCTTCAAACTCATTTTCCGTCTGTTTTGAAGAAGCCGAAATTTCCAAAACCTTCTGTTCAATAAAAATTGATGAGTCCAAACGCAAAGCCAGTGCGATGGCATCGGACGGACGGGCATCCAATGCCGTAATATTTCCCTCTTCATCAATAAGTTCGATCAATGCGTAAAAAGTATTTTCCCGGAGATCGGTGATCGTTATCTGTTTAATTTTAAAACCCGCTTCGACTATAAAATTACGCAGCAAATCGTGGGTGAGAGGACGTTGCGGAACAATTTTTTCAATTTCCAAAGCAATTGCATTCGCTTCGTACGCGCCGACCCAGATGGGCAGAATTGTATCCGAATCAATTCCTTTTAACACGACAATTGGAGTATTGGTGTTGGGATCCATTATTAATGCGCCGATTTTAACTTCGATTAACATATTTACTTGTCGCAAACTTCTCCGTATAAAGTATTTATTTTTGCTTCCGAAATTTTTACTTTAACAATTTTACCTAAAAGTTCAGAATTTCCCTTAAAATTAACGACCTTTTGACAGGTAGTATGACCGGATAAATCTGTTTCGTTTTTATTCGATACCTTTTCGACTAGAACCTCCAATGTTTTATCGACGTATTTCCGAAAAAGGCTGATTTGGTTGTGCTTAATCAATCGTTCAAATCTCAAAAAACGATCCGTTTTTTCTTCCGCCGACACATTGTCAACGATTTCAAAAGAAGGCGTTCCGGGTCTCGGCGAATATTTGAAAATATACGCGCTGTCAAATTTACAATAATCAGCCATTTTCAGTGTGTCCTGAAAATCTTTTTCGGTTTCGTTCGGAAAACCGATAATAACATCGGTCGTCAAAGAAAGTCTGCGCGGAGAAGATTTAATTTTATCAATCTTCTCCAGATAACTTTCAATCGAATGTCCGCGCCGCATCGCTTTTAGTATATTATTACTGCCCGATTGAACCGGCAAATGCACCCAATTGCATAAATTTTCGTTTTCGTTGATGACATCAACAATATCCGCGTGAAAATCTCTCGGGAACGATGTGTTAAATTTTATACGTTCAATGCCGGTTGCCGCAACTGCTCGAAGCAATCTCGAAAAAGCGGTGGCTCCTTTAAAGTTTTCCAGACCGCTGTCGGTCTTCGGACGATAGCTGTTGACATTTTGACCGATCAGATGGACTTCTTTAACTCCTTGGCTTTGTAATGTCAAAATTTGCCGGATGATTTCGGCGGCGGGCAGACTTTTTTCTCTGCCGCGTGAAAAAGGGACGATGCAGTAGGTGCAGAATTTGTTACAGCCTTCAATAATCGGAACGAAGGCAATATACGGTGAACCTCTCTGCGATTGCGCCACAGACCAATTATAAAAATCTTCACGCTCGCCCAAATCGAAATAATTTTTTTCGCCGTCAAGGACTTTTCCGACGGCTTCCGAAATGCGACCGACGGCTTTCGTTCCCAGCACAAAATCAATCTTGTTTCTGCCGTTAAAAAGCGTTTCGCCTTCGAGTTGCGCGACACAGCCGAGAACTCCGATAATTTGGTTGTTTTCTCTTTCAGAGTTGCGAATCTGTCCGACTCTCGTATAAAGTTTGTGTTCAGCCTTCTCTCTGACCGAACAGGTATTTATTAAAACGACATCGGCGGTGGCTTCATTGGAAGTCATTTCAAAACCATCGGCGACAAGCTGCGTGGCGACTCTCTCCGAATCGGAAACATTCATTTGACAACCGAAGGTTTCAAGATAAACTTTTTTCATAAATTCTATATTTTTAAAATAAATTCGACGGAAGACGGCTGCAAAATACAAAAATTAAATTATGAATTCAAATTACAAATCGAAAGATTTCGTACATTTACACTTACATACAGATTATAGCCTTTTGCAGAGCGCAATCCAACTCAAGCCGCTGGCACGGCGTTTAAAAGAGCTGGATATGAAGGCGTGCGCCATCACGGATTACGGAAATATGTTCGGCGCGATTTCATTTTACAACACGATGAAAGCCGCCGAAATTCATCCGATTTTAGGCTACGAAGCCTTCGTCACGTTCGGAAACCGCGCCGACCGCGAATCGAGACTCGAAGGTGGCGAGCGACCTTATTACAATTTGATTTTATTAGCCAAAGATTTGGAAGGCTATTATAATCTGGCTTATCTGGCATCCAAAGCATACACGGAAGGTTTATATCACAAGCCGCGCATAGATTTGGAACTGCTCGCCGAAAAAAGCACGGGCTTAATAGGTTTGTCGGCAGGATTCGACGGCGCGCTCTGGCACTTTCTCAGACAGGATAATTTTGAAAAGGCGGTCGGCAACGCCAAGCTATTTGAGGATATTTTCGGAAAAAACAATTTTTTTATCGAAATTCAAGATCACGGATTAAAAGATGAAGAAAAAATCCGACGGCAAATTGTCGAACTGTCGAAAAAAACCGGAATTCCGTTGGCGGCGACCAATGATGCACATTATTTGACCGGAGAAGATGCACGAGCGCACGAAATTCTGCTGGCAATCGGCGA
>JBDTSO010000108.1:0-8590 GCA_039931085.1 Acidobacteriota bacterium
CTCATATATCGTTTTGTCGCCACGCGAACAAATCACTTCGACACCGTATTCGATTCGCACGATTTCCGCCCAACAAGCCGATTTAGCATTGGATTCAAATAAACTCGGCGGCGTTGACGCGAGCGAGTATGTTACGACTTCGAGCGTCGGCAATTCGTTTATCAAAAACTCGACGACGCAGCAAATCGCCGATTTTAATATCAGCGGCAACGGCATTGTCGGCGGCAATCTCGGTGTCGGCACGACCGCACCGACAACGAAACTGCAAATCAAAACCGTTTCCGGCGATTACGGATTGACGCAGACGGACGGCGCGATTACCGTCGGCTCTTACGTCGGCGGCAGTTCGTCGGGCGCGACGGGCGGCTGGCTCGGCACGCTGTCAAACAATAAACTGTTGTTCTTTACGAACGGCGGACAGGCTTCGATGACCGTTGACACGAACGGCAACGTCGGTATCGGCACGATAACACCGCAGGCGAAACTGCACGTTGCCGGAAATGCCGTGCAAGACCGCGATAAAGGCGGCATGGTCAAGGCACTGCTTTATGTCGCAGGCGATGGAACAATTCAGCGGTGTTACAACGGCGTTTCCGGCGCGTCAACCGGAAACTGCGGATTTTCGGTTACGGGTGGTTCGAGCGGCAACTACACAATCAATCTCGGCTTTCAGGTAACAGATCGTTTTTTATCCGCCACCGCTCACGGCGTTTTCGTCGGAATCGGTGTTCCTATAACTACGACGGGCGCGGATTTTCGCTTCAGCAGTTTTCCTAACGCCAATCCGAATGAAGTCATTATTGACACTTTTCGCACTGACACAGGCGAGACGCGAAGTTCTCCTTTTATGCTGATTGTTTATTGAATCGAAAGCAGCGATTTTTTTATCACCGTGTATTAACTCAAGGAAATTAAAACTAAAAGTGTGCGATAAATTTTTCAAATCGAGGTAAAAGTCGAAAATGGACACAAGTAATAAATCACTTTCGAGAGACAACGCGGGCGCGATGGTTTTATCTATCGCTTGTCCATAAACCTGAAGCAAGTTTGGTTGCTTCAAAAAAGGAGTATTAATTATGCAAACAACACCAACAAAAAGCGAAACAATAAACATTTCGCGTGAAAAATTACTTTCGCTCGTCAGCCGCACATTCGGCGGAACGGGCGACAATCCGAACCCCGACGAACCGCATAAGCCGGGACCTTGGGATCCGATTATTCGCAAAGTCGCCAGACAATTTTTTGGTCCGATCCCGGAGCCGTGGCGTTTTGCGCTTGGTCATCCGGTTTCTTGGCGTTCGGAATTTAATCAACACCGGACGCTTTTGGAATTTCTCGCTACTCTTGATCCGAGAATTTACGATGTCATCGGCGGCGGTCAATTTTATAATCGGGCGTTGGCGGAACTAAACCCGCAGCCATTGCCGCCGCGAGCGACTTTTCTCGCCGCTTTCGTCCAAGAAGTAATTGACCGGGCTTCGCTAATGCAGGAAATCGCCGACGCTCTAAATCAAACGGGTGAAGATCGCGGAATTATCATTGTTAGCGGTTATCTGGGCAGATTGGTTGACGACGGTCTTTGCCCCGAACCTATCAAAATCAAGATTCCGTTACCGAAGCCGAAAGGGGGCGAAGACCGCTTTACGGCTCTCGAACTGTTGACGGCGGGTGCGGTTTTTGAACAAAACGCGACAGACACCGCTAATGAAAATTTGCGGCAGGAACTCAGAAATGCCGGAGCAAAACTAATTGAAACCGGCATTGACCGGATTTAAACAACAAATCTATCGGAGGCGAGCGCATAAAAAGTCTGATTTTACGCTAAAGCGGAATAGTTCGCTCGCCAATGATTGAAATTTTATCAAACAAGCGGAGAACAATTATGCGAAACTGCATTTACAAAAATCTTTTCGGCTTCTTGGCTTTACCGTCTATCGCCGCGTTAATTTTAAACGGCGCGATTTAGTGATTGGTTGAAAAATCAAAAGGAGAAAAAATGAAAAAGACAATTATCGTAATTTTAACACTGGCAATTACTTTGTCGGCGCAGTCAGGCGGTAATTACACCATCGAACAATCGGTTATCGGCGGCGGCGGACAGCAATCGGCGGGCGGCACATTTTCACTTGACGGCACAATTGGACAAGCGGTTGCCGGAGGTGCGTTAAGCGGGAGTCCTTTTAGTATCACTTCAGGCTTTTGGAATTTCACGCCGCTGGCTCCGACGGCGGCATCCGCAACGGTTGTCGGTAGAGTAATAACACAAACAGGCAGAGGAATTATAAATGTTCAAATAACGATGATGGACACACAAGGTAATCAGCGGCGGGCAATCAGCAGAGCCTTCGGATATTTCCGCTTCAACGAAGTAACAGCGGGCGAAACATACATCTTCACGGTCAAGGCGAAGCGATACGGCTTTATGCCTGATTCGCAAGTTCTTTCAATCAATGGAGATGTCGCCGATTTAGTTTTTATTTCTGATAATTGAGATCAGAACTGCCTGCACCCGTATCAATAATTTAAATTCATTTTTTCAAAGAATTCGTAAATCCTCAAAATCTTTTAACGGCAACTTGCATTTGCAACGTCAAAAAGAATTGTGGCATCTTTCTAAGTGAAAAGTCCTTTTTCGGAGAGAAAATATGAAAAATTTAAATTTATCCAAAATAATTCCGTTATTATCTGTTCTAATTCTTTTATCCGCAACAGTTTTCGCTCAAGTTGACGTTCCGCGCAAGACGACGGCGGTAACTTATCCGGTTGAAGAAACAGTTTATTTGCAGTTTCGCGGCACGACGCGCTTTCCGCGAATGAAAGGTGAAGCTAAAATCGAGCGCACGAAAAAAAACGGCACGGAAATAAATCTTTCCGTATCGAAAATGCCTCGCCCGTTTGAACTCGGTGCGGGTTACGCGACGTATATTTTATGGGCGATTTCCCCCGACGGTCAGGTTGATAATCTCGGCGAAATCAAACGGCGCGGGTTTTTTGATTTCGATTCAAAAATTTCCGTCACTACGCCGCTGCAAACTTTCGCTTTGATTATCACGGCTGAACCGCATTTTCTCGTGCGTCGTCCGAGTCGAGCTGTGATGCTCGAAAATCTTAATCCATATGCAAAAAGCGGCAGAACGCTGGCGACGACGAGCGCGATTCAGTATTTCGGAAATTCGAGCGATTATTTCAGCGACGCGCGAACGCCAGAAATAGCCGAAATTGATTATTCAAAAACGCCTTCGACGATTTTGCAGGCGAAACAGGCGATTGCGCTGGCGAAATACGCCGGAGCCGAGCGCGAAGCGACGGAAGACTTGCAGAATGCTCAGACGCTTTACCAAAACGCCGAAGACGCTTGGAAAGCCGGACGCGCCGAAGAAGACGTTGATATAACTTCGCGCAAAGCCATTGGCGCGGCGGTCAAAGCCGAAACGACCGCCGCCGTTCGCAAAGAAGCACGCGAACAGCGCAACGTCAAATCGCGTCAAGATGCCGATCTGCGCGAGCAGGAAGAAAAAACTCAGGACGCGCAAAACGAAATCGCCAACTTGAAATCGGAACTCGCCCGCGAGATTCGCAACCGCGAACTCGCCGAACGCGACGCGCTGAATTATTCAAATCAAGTCAAAGAATTGCGCGATCAACTTAACAAATCTCAATCGGACGCGGAAGGCGCGAAAATCAAACTCGCCTCGCTCGAAACGCAAAATCAGGTGATGCAGGAACAGCGCGAAAAAGAACAAAAACTCAATCGTTTGCAGGCAAGTGTGCCGATTTTGATGGAATCCTTAAAAAGATTTGGCGCGATTTCGCAAAATGATCGTGGAATCGTTTTAGTTTTGCCGGAAAATTATTGGACGGGAATTCGCGCCAGCACATTTGCGCCAAACGGTGAAACAAATATCGCTTCGTTGAGCGAGGTCTTAGCGAACAATACCGATTACAAAGTGATTATCGAATCACACACAGACAACAACGGAACGCCCGACGAATTGCAGAGTTTGACACAAGTCAGAGCGCAGACCATCGCCGATAAAATTGTATCGCTCGGCGCGTCCGCCGACCGCATCGAAGCCAAAGGTTTCGGCGCGGCTTTGCCGGTTGCGCCGAACTCGACCAATGCCAACCGCGCCAAAAATCGTCGTGTGCAGATTGTTTTGACACCGATGACTTAAAAAAACAAAAGGCGAAAGGCGAAAGGTTTTTTTACTTTAGCCTTTCGCCTTTAAAGAGTCCGGCTTATTAGCGTTTTCTGATATTTTGAACAAAACCGATGACGAGTCCGGTGATTAATTTAAGCGTAGATTTCTCCGGCGGACCTTTTTCCGCGCCGTCATCTTCAGCAGGAGGATTTGTTTTGACATCTTTACGGTCAGTTGTTTTCTCGTCTGAACCTTTGTCGAGCTTCTCCAAAGTTTCGGCTTTTTTCTCGGTCGCCGAATCTTTGTCAGGATTTTTGACGACTTCTTTGGCAGCCGCTTTGTTGGCGGCGGCTTCGGCGGTTTCCTTGTTTGTAAATTCTTCCAGAACAGCGTTTACCACGCCGCCGATGGCAATAACCAATGCCGTCAGGTAAAGCCACAACAGCAAAATAATGACCGCGCCGAGCGAACCGTAGGTTTTATTATATGAGTTGAAATAATTTAAATAAAGCCGAAACCCGTAAGACAGCAAAAGCCACAAAATAATACCGGAAATCGCGCCCGGCGTAACCCAAACCCACTTAGTTTCTTTGTGATTCGGCAGAAATTGATAGATTAAAAAAAAGACTAAAACCAGAACTATCAAAATAACAATGACCTGCAAAATGCCGAGAATAAACGGCGAGGAAACGGGAAGGCTGATTGAACCCAAAATTAGTGAAATGAAATTACCGCCGTAAAAGATGACTCCGAGCGCAACCGTCACGAGCAGTACCAAGCCGAGCGTCGTTGACAGCGAAACGAGTTTTGCTTTCCACCACGCCCGCGTTTCCGTCAAATTATAAATGCCGTTGAGTGCGCCTCTGAGACTGTCCACGCCCGCCGAAGCCGACCACAAAGCGGCGACCAAACCGAGCGTCAATTTTCCGCCCGAACTGCCTTCGGTAACTTCCGTAATTGTTTTCTGCACCAATTCGTAAGCCGAACCGGGCATCACCTGCTGCAAATAAAAAAACATTTCCTGTCTTAAATCTCCGGCTGAACCCAATACAATGCCGAAAATGCTGACCAGAAACAACAGCAGCGGAAACAGCGCGAAAGCAAAATAAAAAGCCACCTGCGCCGAAACACCCAAAATTTCTTCTTCGTCGAACGCCTTTGTGTAAAGACGTTTGGAGAAATCCTTCCAATTTATATTCTTTAAATCTTCCAGCTTAAAACTCAGTATGGACATACTTTATAACCCCTTTTTCGTTTGAGATTTAACACCTTGAAGCGCGAGTTTTTAAACTCTGATTAGATATGAACTTTTTCTAATTTATCACAATCAGCCGGATTTCCGACATTTCTTCCATTGCATACTTTACGCCTTCGCGCCCGAAACCCGAATCTTTTACGCCGCCGTAAGGCATATTATCCACGCGAAAAGTAGGCACATCGTTGATGATCACGCCGCCGTATTCGAGATTTTCCGCCGCATAGTTTGCGTTTAGTAAGTTTTGTGTGAAAACTCCGGCTTGCAATCCGTATTTTGTATGATTTGATAAATCAACGGCTTCGGCAAAGTCGGAAAATTTTTCGACGACGGCGACGGGCGCGAAAATTTCATCCGACACGACGCGCATTTCTGCATTTGTATTTGTTAAAAGCGTCGCGTCGAGCATTGCGCCGTCGCGCTTTCCGCCGCATAAGAGTTTTGCGTCGGCTTTGACTGCTTCATCAATCCAGCTTTCAGCCTTTTTCGCCGCGTCTTCTTCGATCATCACTGAAAGCTGTGTTGGTTCATCGAGCGGATTTCCTTTTTTTAGATTTTTCGCGTTTTCGACAAATTTTTCCGTCCATTCATCAAAGATTTTTTCGTGAATATAAACTCGTTGAACGGAAATACAAACTTGTCCGGCATAAACAAACGCGCCCATCGTCGTTCTATCGAGCGATTTTTTGATGTCGGCGTTCTCGTCCACAATGACGGGCGCGTTTCCGCCGAGTTCGAGCGAAATCATTTTTTTCCCGCACTGTTCTTTGAGTTTCCAGCCGACAGCCGCGCTTCCCGTGAAGGAAATCATTTGAATTCGTTCGTCTTTGAGAATCAAATCCATATTTTTAACATCCATCGGCACAACTTGCAGCGCACCCTTCGGCAAACCGCTTTTTTCAAAAACTTCGCCGAGCAGAAGTGCCGTCAGCGGAGTTTTTTGACTCGGTTTGATAATTATCGCATTGCCCGAAGCGAGCGCGGGCGCAACTTTGTGTCCGACGAGATTGAGCGGAAAATTAAACGGTGTAATGCCGTAAATCACGCCGCGCGGCACGCGCAAAGTCCAGCCGGTTTTGCCTTTGCCGCCTGCCTGCGTGTCAATGGGAACTACTTCGCCGACAAATCTTTCAGCTTCACTTGCCGCCCAATTAAATGTCGCAATACCACGCTCGACTTCGCCGCGGGCAATGTTTATCGGTTTGGCGGCTTCTTGGCAAATTGTTTCGGCAAATTCCTTTTTGCGATTTTCGATGCCGTCGGCAATCTTTCGCAAACCTTTCGCAATCTGAAAACGCGCCAATTTTCGCATTTCCTTCGCGGCGTTTTCGGCAACGGCAATCGCCTCTTCCATATCGTCGCGACTGGCTGTTGCGACTTCCGCGATAATTTTTTGTGTGTAAGGCGCTTTTACTTCAAAAGTTTCTTTTGTTTCGCGCCATTCACCGCCGATAAATAATTTTTTCTTTTTCATAGTTCCCCTGATGTTTTTTGCTTTATCTTATTTCCTAAGTTAAACTTTCGACATTTGCAAATCAAATTTCTTCGAGGAAAAAAGTATGAAAATCATAAAAATCAGCTTAATTTTATCGGCAATCGCGCTGTTTATTTTTGCCTGTGCAGAAAATAAAATTACGACTGAAACAAATATTGCGGCTAATGCTCCAGCGAACGCTCCCGTTAATGCACAACCGACGGCGACGATGGACGAAATGGCTTCGGCAAAGAAAATTTATATGGACAACTGCGTTAAATGCCATAAAGAAGGCGGCGCGGGCGGTAAGGTCGTGATTGACGGAAAAACGCTGAAAGCGGCGAGTTTAATTTCCGAAAATTCAAAAAAAGATGATGACGCGGAAATTATCGAACACATCGAAGAAGGAATCCCTGACGAAGGAATGCCCGCCTTTAAAAATCGTTTGAGCGACGACCAAATCAAAATGGTTGTGAAATATGTTCGGGTAAATTTACAGAATAAGTAAAATATTTGTTGACCGGACACTCGTCTGAAATACATCAAATAGCCAACTGACAAGTTTGTCGGGCTGTCAAACCATAGATTCATTATGGAACAATTTTTAGCCACAGAAACCATCATTATCGAATTGCTGCTCATCGTTTCGCTGGTCGCGCTCGTTGTGCGCCGTTTGCGAATTCCTTATACGGTTGCGCTGGTCGTTGTCGGTTTGCTGATTACATTTCAAAAACCGTTGGAAATTTCGCTTACGCCCGAACTTATTTTATCGCTGTTTATTCCGCCGCTGGTTTTTGAAGCCTCGTTTCATCTCGAATTTAAAAATTTACGCGAAAATTGGCTGCCGATTGTCGGTTTGGCGATTCCGGGCGTTTTGCTGACGACGTTTATCGTCGGATGGATTGTTTCGTGGGGCGTGGGAATTCCGCTATCGAGCGGTTTGGTGTTCGGCGCGTTGATTGCAGCAACCGATCCGGTCGCGGTCGTTTCGCTGTTTAAGGCGTTGGGCGCGCCGAAACGCTTGACGACGCTCGTTGAAAGCGAAAGTCTGTTTAATGACGGCACGGCGATTGTGCTTTTCAAATTGATTCTCGCCGTCGCTCTGTCCGCCATCGTCGGCAGCGGCGGCGACGCGCATCATTCGTTTGATATTTTATCGGCAATCGTTGATTTCTTCCGCGTTTCGGCGGGCGGTTTGCTAATCGGCATCGGTTTGGGCTGGGTGATTTCGCAGATTATCGCCCGCGTTGACGATTATTTGATTGAAACGATGCTGACGACGGTTCTTGCCTTCGGCGCGTATCTCGTCGCCGAGCGTTTTCACGTTTCCGGCGTGCTGGCGGTGGTTGCGGCGGGAATTTTAACCGGCAATATCGGTTTGAAGGGAATGTCGCCGACGACGCGAATCGTTTTATTTAATTTTTGGGAATTTCTCGCTTTCGTCGCCAATTCGCTGGTTTTTTTGTTGATCGGTTTAGATGTTAACCTGCGCGAAATCGGCGCGAATTTGCTGCCGATTGCCATTGCGCTGGCGGCGGTTTTACTGAGCCGCGCATTGGTCGTCTATGGCGTAACAGCACTGGCGAATTTAAGTTCAAACAAAATTTCGCTCGCTTACCGGCACGTTCTTTTTTGGGGCGGTTTACGCGGCGCGATCAGTTTAGCTTTGGCATTGAGTTTGCCGCTCGCGCTCGCCGAACGTGAGCTTCTGCGCGTAAT
>JBDTSO010000109.1:0-8578 GCA_039931085.1 Acidobacteriota bacterium
CGGCATTGATATTACGGCGTTTCAATGGGCGGCGGACGGCAAGGCGATGAATGTTTTACGTTCGATTACGCCGCTGAATGCTGTCGCCAAAACCGTTTCCGAAAAAGTCGGACGGCGTTGGATTGAATCAACATTTAACAGCGTTCTGCTCGGCGAAAACCAATTGCCGGAGATTTATAAGCAAGCTGTCAAAGCGGCGCGAATTCTCGGAATGTCGCATATGCCGGGCATTTATTTGTCGGGCGAACGCGCTTGGGATTGTCTGACATTCGGCACTGACAAAGATTCGTTCGTGATTATCGGTTCGGCACTGGCGGGCAATTTTCAGGGCGACGAAATGCTGTTCTTGCTCGCCCGCGAAATGGGACACTGCCGCGTCGGACACGCGCTCTGGAATACGGTTGCGCGATTTTTGCTCGGCGAACAGGGACAGCAAAAAGGAATTATGTCGGGCGGGATTTTTAACGCAATTTTGAATCCGACAGCGTTAATTGAAGGCGCGATTGAAGTTCCGCTGCTCGCCTGGGCGCGGCAATCGGAAATAACGGCTGATCGCGCCGGACTTTTAACCGTCGGCGACGAACAAATCGCGCGGCGCGTTCTGCTCACTTGGTCGCTGAAATCGGCGTTTATGTATCGGCAAATCAATATCGAAGAATGGCTCAAACAGCAGGCGGCGGACGACAATAATTTTTCAAAATTGTCGGAATTTACGACTTCTTCGACTCCGTATATTACGCGGCGACTCAAATTATTAAACGAATTTGCCGACAGTCGGGAATTACAGCGTTGGCGGCAATTGATTTCCGGTTTTATTAAACAAAACGAACCGCCCATCAAACAATCCGCGCCGCCGGAAAATAAACCGAAACCGGCAGAAAAAAATGACAAAGAAGTTTTGAAAATAAAATGTGCGACCTGTCAAACTCTGATGCGTGTTCCTTTAAAGGTTCTCGAAGACAAAAAAGAACTGCCCGTAAAATGTCCTAATGCAAAGTGCGGGAAAATTACCCGTCTGAAGAAAAATGTCAAACCGGCACAAAAAACCGAAGTTTCAAAGCCGAATAAAATGGAGGAAAATTTAAATTATGGAGATTAAAGATCAAAGCACCGAAACCGCGACCGACGCGCAGGGACACGAATATATCGCCGAAGCGCACGAAACATTAACCGACACGAGCGCGGACGGAACGGTTTCGGTCGCCGAAATAACGACGACCGCCGATCCGAACGATCCGACCGATGTCGAAGGACAAATGACGGTTACGGCGACCGCGCCTGACGGAACGGAAACCGTTACGGAGTTTGTAGCAAACGATGAAGGCGTTTTCCAAGTCGAAGAAGAATCCGTTTTTGAACAGGCGGCGGAAGCAATTTTCGGCGTTGAAATAGAAGACAATCTGACAAAAGTAATGGATGCCGACGGAACTCCGGTCAATGAAAATGCCGATGGCGAAGAAGTTTACACCGCCGAAGCCGACACTGAAAATTATTCCGATGAAACCGATTCTGGACTCTATTCAGCCGACACCAATTCTGACACAAACGATGCGGAATTTAATTCAAACGATGACGGATTTGCTCAAACAGGCGAAACTTTTGCGCCGCAGTCTGAAACCGATATTTCAACTTCAACAGTCGCCGAACCTGTATTTGATACTTATGCCTCCGAAAGCGTGACATATAATCCAGCATTTGATTCAAATGAAGCATATTCCGCCGCTGCTGAAACCGATGTCAGCGGCGATAGCGGATTGAGCGCGGAAGAAAATCAGCACATCGCCGAACAGGAAGCGCACACCAACGCCGCAACCGACGCGCAGCAGCAAGCCGATGAATTTATAGCATCAGGCGATTATGCCGCCGCCGCCGATGCGCGTGAAACGGCGGAAAACGAAGCGTGGGAAGCGGGCGACGATTCGATGTTGAGCGCGTATGATGCACAGGATTTATCAACTGCCGCCGATCATCAGGAAAAAGCGGAATATTACGAAAAACAGGAAGCCGAACACGCGCAGACAGGAGATTATGAAGCCGCCAAAGAAGACGCAGGCAACGCTGCTTACTCAGTCGGAAATGCCGATTATTATGCGGGCGGCGGCGACCACACCGGACAAGCCGATGCCGAAGAATACCAAATGGGTTGGGCAGTTCACGAAGAAAAACAGGCTGATTACTACGCTGACAATGCCTCATCTTACGCGGCGGAAGGCGATGTGGAAAACGCCGAAATGTATGCCGCCGAAGCCGCCGATCATCAGGACGCAGCAGATTATCACGGCGATTTAGGCGAACACGGCGGCGAAATGGCGGTTTATGATCCGTCATCCGAAGTTGACACCGGCGGAACTTACGATTCATCTTACGATTCGCATCCCGCCGATACGCCGGTTGATACGAGTTATGATTCGGGAATGGACGACGTTTAAGTTTGAATGTCGAAAATTGAGTTTTTTTGCAAAGGCGGATGATTTCGCCTTTTCTTTAATTTGACTTGGAAATTTATCTTGCAGATTTGATATTGTTGAATAAATTTTTATGAAAGATACTTTTATTACGTCCGCTGTTAAAAAAGAAAAATCACTTGAGGTTTCGCCTGAAAAACTACGCATTTTGCTTTGGGATATTGACGGAACGCTGATGCGCTCGACGGTGCAGGGCGGTTATAAAAAATATTTCTCCGCGACAATGGAAAAAGTTTTCGGCAGCGCGGGAAATCTCGATGCGATTACGCCTTCGGGAATGACCGATACGCAAATAATGTTTGAAGCGTTGCGCGGCAACGGTTTCACGACTGAGAAAATTTTTGCCGAAAAGGAAAATATTCTGAAAATATTTAAAATTGAAATGTCCGCCGTGCTTGAAAAAAACGGCGAACCATACCAAATTTTGTCAGGAGCGCGTGAAATTTTGGAAGAAACCGACAAAAATCCGAATTTTATCAATGCACTTTTGACCGGAAATCTTTCGGTGGCGGCGGAAATAAAACTAAAATCCGTCGGACTTTGGCAATACTTTGAAAATTCTCCGAATGCGTTTGGCGAAATTTCACACAATCGTAATGATTTGGCAGTTGAAGCGGGGAAATTGTTCAACGAAAGATACGATTTTAATTTTAATCCGCAACAGTTTGTCGTCATCGGCGACACACCAAACGATATTTTATGTGCGCGACATCTTGGAGCGAAAATAATCACAGTTGCTACGGGCAGACATCAAACGAAAGAAAAACTTTTATCTCACCAACCCGACGCTGTTTTGGAAAATCTGGCTGATACGACGAAAGTTTTACATTTACTGAAAACTATTTAAAAAACCGCAAATCCGTGCCGTCAAAACTCAGCTCGACTTTATCCATTTTTGCAGAGAAGAAAATTTCTGATTTTGTTGAATCTTGTAGGTCTTGCGAGTAAAGGGATTATATTTTTCCGACATCGCATATTCCACGACATTGGGAAAACTCAAACGAAATACAATTTTATAAATCCTGTTAATTGACTTATCAATTTCAATAATGGATAAAGTCAGGTTAAACACTACGTTGGAGAGCCGCACGCAGCAATCCCGGCACAGTCGGGTCTTTTCGCAAGTCTGCAAACCTTTCCGGGAACATTGATTCAAATTGGTTATTTAAAAATACGATTGTGTAAGTAGTGTGCGTGTGAGAACTACGTTGAGTTGACGAGCCGGTTGCAGGATCAACAATGCCGTCTGCACTAACGGGCGATCCTTGCGCTTTGATGGCAACTTGAAAAGAGAGAATCCATCTAAAGAGAAGATCACTTTTTTGACCATCAACCAAAAGCGGTTCGGAAGGCTTATCCCACTGGAAAATAGTATGTTGTTTCGACTCTTCACTAAGAAAAAATTGAACCAGCATTACATCGTCTACAATGTTGGGCTGCTGCGGACCTACGGATTTATCAAGATTATAAAACGGGCGGTGTCTGTGTGCCATAAATAAGTAAAACCTCCTAAGATAATTTGGAAATTGTTATCGGAAGGAATGGTTATAACAAAATTATGCTGTAATACGCTGTTCTGCAAATTCCGGCTATCCTTCTGAATTATTTATCAGACTACAAATGCCGCAATTTTTTGCGTATTATCAAACCTTTATAATTTGCTGAAACGCGAGCGCGTCTTCCGTCATAAAAATATTGTTAAAAAAAACGTATGAACGCTTGTTTTTCGGCAGAAGCGACACTAATTCTTCCAATTCGGCTTCTTCGTATTTGTATCGAAAACCGGTCATTCCGTGCAGACGGTAATAACATTTATCGGGCGTAACGGTGTGTTTTTGGAAAGGATCAACGACGTGCCATAAATCGAATTGATCGCAAATGTCTTTGATAACTTCGTCGTCCCAATCGCCGCGCGGCTCCCAAGCTAAATTTAACTTTCCGCGTTTGATGTCGGAAAAGAATTTTTCAAGATTTATAATGTTTTCCGCGTAAGGTTTAAAACTCGCCGGACATTGAAACAAAATTGTTTTTGCCTTCAACGCATTCGCGCAGGCAAGCGTCATTTCCCAAGCCTCTTTAACAATCGACGTCGTCTTGAAATATCCGGCTTCTTCCTTTTCCGCGTCCGACAATTTTCTTTTCAAGCGCCTGAAAGTCGGGCTTTTCGCTTCGTGCGTGATAAGCTGCCACGCTTTTAAAGTAAATGCAAATTCGTCGGGCATTTCCGCCCGCCAGCGTTCGAGCGTGGCAATTTGCGGCGGTTGATAAAACGTTTGCTGAACTTCGACGCACGAAAACAGTTTGGCATATTCAACTTTGTTAAGGCGAAAACCGCACGTGCCGATGTTTATTTTCATACAAGATTTATCGTTCAAATTCGGATTTTACAAATGCGCCGCCCAGTATTTGCAGAAAACCGCGTCCGCGTCGTGTCCTTCGCGGCAGAACCGCAACAGAAATTTCGCGCGAAAGTCATCGCCGTTGCCACCGGCAGAAATCAAACGACGGAAAAACTATCAGCGTGTAATCCCGACTTGATTTTGGATAACTTGAAAGATGCTTCAGAAGTTTTGGAATTGTTGAAAACGATATAAAGGTTGAGTTGAAGTGAGAGGAAACAGCCATTACAACGTTTGAATTAAACAAAAACCGTTGAAAACAAATTCGTTGTCCGCGCCCTCACGCAAACAAGTCGTTCGGCTTATTTTAGACAGGCAGCAACAGTTCTTCGTGCATTTTCGCCGCGTTACCGGAAAAACGCTTATTCGTAAGTTTCTTTTGTATTTCTAAAGCTCGTAAATCTTGCGAAAATCGTTATCGCATTCTTCCTCGATTTCAAGCCGTGCCTCGCGCACTTCCTTAACTATCGAGTCTTCCCACATAATTCTTAAACCTCCACCAATTCTTCCGGCGTGCAAACTATCGGCGTGTGAACTCCAAGTCAGGCGTTGACGGTTTGCATCATCTTTTGAACTCGTCCGCTGGCAATATGTTTGCAGTTCCAAGAATGCAGATAATCCATTTTGTGCCAAGCCGCTATCGCTAAATGAAAAGCGTCAATCTTCGCTTTTTCAGGAATCTGCAACGCTGCAAAATACTTTTGCGCCAAATCCTCGATTTCCTCGTTGACCTCAAGCACTGTAAGCCGACAATTTCATCAAGCCGTTTCTGCGCGTGAATTGCATTTCCGCGTGAGGCTTCATCAATTAAAAACGGGGAAACAAAACAATCAACCTGCGGGCAAACATCCGTCCACCACTCGCTTGTAATTTGCTGATGAGCCGCAATTATCAAATCTCTACTCGGTTTAGCTGTCAAATAACTGATAATTGTAGTTTCAATATAGATGGACGGCTTCATTCCTCAAGTTTATCAAAAACGATAATGTTTGCCATATCATTTTTTCGGGTTATTACGAAAAGCCCAACGATTGAGTTGACTTGGGGCGAAACCGCCACCAAGCCCGCCGAAGTTCAACGGACGACGTTCAAAACAAAGTCGCTGTTTCGCCCTCACGTCCAATAATTTGTTGGGCGTGTCGTTATTTTCACCACGCTGTTTGCCTTAAAATTCACCAGAGTTTCACACGCATTCCCACCATTATCGTCTTTGTAAAGTGTAAAGCTATTGTATATTCCTTCAACTTGTTAATTAAAATATCAATTTTACTCGTTGTTTTCATTGTTTGAAAATATTTCTTCGATCCGCTTTTTAAAAATGGCGGCAATCTTAAATGCCAACGGCAAACTTGGGTCATACTTGCCGGTTTCAATCGCATTTACGGTCTGCCGCGAAACTTCGAGTTTCGCGGCGAGGTCAGCTTGCGACCATTCGCGTTCGGCGCGTAGATTTCGCAGTATGTTTTTCACCTGTATCTCCGTTTGGCAACGAATAATCCGATACCCCATAGAAAACCTATCAGCGGCAAGACTAACGTCATAGACAAACGCGGAAATCCGGCTAACTCTAAAAATCCATAGGTAAGCGTCAGCATCGCAGTCGCTAAACTGGCAAAAGCGATAGCTTCGTATTGGATTCTGGTCTGCATTTCGTCAAGCAGCGACAGCTTCCTTAAAAATGCGTATAAGCCGAATAGGACGGGAATTAACGGCGCGACGGCTAAAGGAATGCGTATCCAAGAATCGAGAAATTGTTTGAGTAAAACTACGCAGACAAACAGCACGACGACATAAGCCAGCATCGCGGCGATGAACTGAATCGTGTAGCGTTTTTCAGATTTCTTCATTGTTAATTTATAAAGGTTTTCGTATCTAATGTAAAGGACGCTTGACATACTCGAAACGGTTTTTTATGATAAATGGTGTCAAGGAAACTTGACACAAACTATTTTAATTACTTTAAGGAAAACTTTTTATGTTAATCAAACTTTTACTTATATTTCTCGTTTCAGCAGTAAATATCGCGGCTCAGACGGCTATTCAAACAAAAGAATGGTCGGATAAATCGCCGCACAAAAGCGGTTTTGCCACAGTCAACGGCATCAAACTTCATTATTTGGATTGGGGCGGCAAAGGCGAACCGATACTGTTTTTGGCGGGAACGACCAACACGGCGCATATCTTCGACGATATCGCGCCGAAATTTACCGACCGTTTTCGCGTATTGGGACTGACGCGGCGCGGACACGGGCAATCCGACGCGCCCGCCGACGGATATGATATACCGACGCTGGTCGAAGACATTCGGCAATTTCTCGACGCGATGAAAATTGAGCGCGTAAATCTGGTCGGGCATTCATTAGCGGGCGACGAGATGACGAAGTTTGCCGAATTGTATCCAGAACGGGTAAATAAACTTGTCTATCTCGATGCGGCATACGACCGTGCCGAATTGCTTTCAATAATGGCTAAAGCTCCTCGCGTCCAATCGGCACCCGTTTCTCCGCAGGACTTGGCGACTTTTGAAGGATTACGCAGCGTAACGAAAAAGGCGTTCGGCTTTTGGTCGGAAGCGCAGGAAGCAGATTTGCGCGAAACTTCGCTTGGCGCGGACGGAAAAGTAAAATCTCCCTTTTCCGCGCAAACGATGTCGGGATTATTTAAAACTCTGCAAGAATCGCGGTTTGATTACTCGAAAGTAAAATCTCCGGCTCTGGCATTCTACGCGACGGTGAAAAATCCCGTGTTTCCGCCCGATACCGACGAAGCCTCGCGTCAAAAAACATTGACTTATCTGAAGGAGCAATATATACCGTATCTTAACCGGCAGATTGAGCGATTTAAGACCGAAGTTACAGGCGGGAAAGTCATCGAATTACCCGATGCGAATCACTTTTTATTTATTCAGCGACAAGATGAAGTCGTTAGAGAGATGAGAAAATTTTTGTTAAATAAGCGAAAGAAAATAAAGCCGTGAAATACATATGTTCTCTTAAAATTATTGAGTCGTTAGATTGACCAAGAAACACCGAACGATTGAATTGACGTGGGGCGAAACCGAATACACGCAACTCCGAGTTCAACGGACAACGTGATAACAAAGTCGCTGTTTCGCCCTCACGTCCAATGATTTGTTGGGTGCGGCATTGATTGAATTATGCCGTCACATTTCGTGCGAGCAAGATGATAAATATCAAGAATGATATTAAGCCGAGTATGCTTCTAACGGCGTGTAATCTTGCCCATCGCGTAAGCAACATCGCTGCCGTTTCAGAACTTTTATCCAGAGAAGAATCCAATAATTTTTTATTGGTCGGGTAAATGACAATCAGGGTAAAAGGAATAACCAGACCGAGAATGATTCCGCCAATCAGCCACCATAAAGAAGCCCCCATGAACCAAGCGGCGACTGCGCTGAGGAATCCGACTGCCGCCAATCCTGCCTGAAGATAAGTTGCTCTGTGATAGCTTGGCGCGAACTCCGTCACCGCCAAAGTAATGCCGCATTCCATTCTGGCAGGATGCTCCACTAAATTGATGTAGATTGCTGCTCCGGCAAATAAGCCAGCCGACAGCGTAGAAAGCATCTCAGGCAACATATAAATTTCTTCTCACTCTGCGAAATCACGAAGCACCCAACGTTTGAATTGAGCGAGGCGGGACGCATCTCAAATAGAAGTTTGTTCCCGCGATGAAAGCGCGTGTTTCCGCCTT
>JBDTSO010000110.1:0-8555 GCA_039931085.1 Acidobacteriota bacterium
CCAGAGCTTTGGCGGCAAATCCCGATTTGCTTCTTTTGGACGAACCGTTCGGCGCATTAGACGCAATTACGCGGACGAATCTGCAAAAGGAGTTTGCCAAACTTGTCAGAGAATTAGGCAAAACGGCTGTTTTTGTAACGCATGATCTGCACGAAGCATTTATTTTGGGTTCGCGTATTGCGCTGATGGATAAAGGGAAATTTGCTTTGGTTGATACGCCGGAAAACTTTTTGAAATCGGATATGCCTTTGGTTAAGGCATATTTGGAAACAATCAAATTGTCAGAACCGCCTGCGGTAGCGGGCGGTTGAACATCGCGTTTAAGAAATTTGGCAGCCTTTATAAATATCAACTTAAACCATCCGCTACCGCAGATTGTTCTGACTTTGAGATGAATTTTTTCGAGTTTCTCCAACAAAATTGGTCTGAAATTTTCGCTTTGACACGCGAACATCTTTGGCTCGTCCTTATTTCTACTGTATTTGCCGTTTTAATCGGCGTTCCGGTCGGCATTTTGCTGACGCGGCGAAAATCTCTGCAAACTCCGATTTTGGGAATCGCTAATATTTTGCAGACAGTTCCGTCGCTTGCGTTGTTCGGTTTGCTGATTCCGATTCCGTTTATCGGCGGCATCGGCGCGAAATCGGCGATTATCGCGCTAACACTTTATTCATTTTTGCCAATAATTCGCAATACTGTAACGGGAATTGCGGGCGTTGACGCAAAAATTAAAGAAGCGGCGACGGCGATGGGAATGACAGATTGGCAGATTTTAAAAATGGTCGAACTTCCGCTCGCCGCGCCCGTGATTTTGACCGGAATTCGTGTCGCCGTCGTCATTGCCGTCGGTGTAGCGACAATTGCGGCGGCAATCGGCGCGGGCGGTTTAGGAACTTATATTTTTAGAGGTTTGCGGCAAAACGATAATAATTTACTACTTGCGGGCGCGATCTTTTCGGCGATTCTGGCTTTAATCGCCGATTTCGCGCTCGGACAAATCGGGAAACTTTACGCCCTCAAAAATGTTCAGAATAAAGCCGCGCACAAAAGACGCAAATTTGTTTTAATCGGCGCGGCAACTTTAATTTTATCAGCTTTGGGCTTTTCATTGATTTCAAATCTCAAATCTCAAACTCAAAATTCCGCAAACCAAAAAATTCGTGTCGGCTCAAAAGATTTTACCGAATCGGTAATTTTAGCGGAAATACTTTCGCAAATGCTGGAAAAGAAAGGAATTCAAGTCGAACGGCAATTTGAACTCGGCGGCAATCTCGCGCACGACGCGCTGCTTTCAAATCAGATTGATGTTTATCCCGAATACACCGGAACGGCTTACACGGCGATTTTGAATCATAAACCAATTACAGACACGGAAGCAGTTTATGATCAAACAAAAGACGAATACGCTCGAAAATTTAATTTAATTGTCAGTCCGCCGCTCGGTTTTTCCAACGATTTTGCAATTTTAGTGCGCGGCGATGTGGCGCGGAAAAACAATCTGAGAACAATTTCCGATGTCGTGCCGCTTTCAAAAAACTGGCAAGCCGGTTTCGGTCAGGATTTTATGTCGCGCCCCGACGGTTACGAAGGTTTTTCAAAAGCCTACAATTTTAATTTCTCAAAACAACCGCGCGAAATGGATTTGGCTTTAACCTATCGCGCTCTGCAATCGGGACAAGTTGACATTATCGCCGGAAATTCAACTGATGGACTGATTTCCGTACTCGATTTGTTTCAACTCGCCGATGATAAAAAATATTTCCCGCCGTATCAAGCAGTTTTTATTGCGCGTCAGGACAAAGCGGAAATCTTACGCGAAACTTTTGAGCAATTATCAAATGCTATTTCAACCGACGAAATGCGCCGCTTGAATTACGCGGTTGACGGCGAAAATACTGCGCCGCGAGACGCGGCGAAAAATTCGCTGATGCGGTTTCAATAAACTTTGGATATGAAAGAAAACAGATAAATTTCTGCTTTTACCGGAATAATTGCGTCAATATCGAAATTAATTTTTGAGCTTTAACGAATAATTCAAGGTTTTTTTCCAAAAAAGTTAAAAAATTTTTACACTTTTAAAAAAATTGAGTTACAATTTTTTTGCTTAACCTAATTGTTCGGCAAATCATTTCAATTTCCCGCTAAAATACAAGAAAATTTCGGAAACGGCAATTAAGTTAAACAGCATATTTATCAAAATATAAATCCAAATATTTTTTTTACGCAGTAATAATATCGGTTTTATTAAATTTCGGTTGTGCGGTCGAAGCCGCGAAAGAAAAAAGCATTGATGAAAAATTGAGCGTTCAGACCGGGAAAATTCCAAACGCCGCTGAATCAAATATTTCAGAAAGCGGCACGAAAATTTCAATTTTTCCAAATTCTCCGGCTGACACGGTTAGAATTTTTTAGAAAGATTTGCGCGAACAACGGTTTGGTGAAGCGATGTTTCTGACAATTTTGCGTCCGGCGATTGAAGGTTTGACGGAAAATGAGTTGAAAGATTTGCAAATTGATTTTGCGCTGCTCGCCAGCCGGATTCCGGCTGATGTTTCGATAAACGGCGAGATAATTTCCGGTAAGTTTGCAATCGTAACTGCCAAATTACCAGATAACGATACAAATCAACTCGGACTACAGGAAATAAAATTGCGGCGGGAAAATGATGTTTGAGTGATTTAGACTGTTGACGAAGAAGCAGAAAAAGCGATTAAAAAAGAAGGAAAAAATTATTTCTTCGCGCTGAAAATCGAAACTCATCAAAACGAAGCAAAAGAGATGCTCGACCGCGTAAACAAAGCGCAAATGGTTTATACGATGCAAAATAAAGGAATCTACGGAAACATTCCGCCTTTGATCGGAAGCGATTTACTTCCCGAAGATATTCTAACTCCCGCTTCTACCGGATACGTTTATAAACTTTATCTTTCGCCCGATAATAAAAGTTTTACGGCGACTGCCGAACCTGCCGTTTATAGAAAACTAGACAAATTGTCTTTTTGGTTTGAGGTGAACGCCAGAAAAAGTTCCGCTTTACAAAGTAAAGATCACAAAGGAAAGACTTTGAGCGGCATAAAAAAATAAAAAAAGTTTCAAAAGGTAAAAATTTAATTGAAATTTACACAAAAAAAGTTTATAAGTATTTTATCCGACAAAACTATTTTTACAGATCAATCCAATAAATAGGCAAATCTATGTTTAGATTTTCTATAAAATTACAGTCAATAAAAATCAAATGATAAGAGAATTTTTCGCCCAATTTAATAAAACTTTAGCAAAACGAGTCGTCAGCTCGCGTTATTCGTATCAAGTGCCGATTAAATTAACCTTTGAACAGGAAAACAAAACGGGCAGATTGAAAATGCCGAAAATTCCTCTCTATATTAATGGTGAAACAAAGGATTTGAGTCAATCGGGTATTGGTTTTATGGTTTCTTCCATTCGTTTGCAGGAAAATTATTTGGTCGGCGAAGATCGGGTTCTCAATGCCGAACTCGATTTGCCGAACGGTAAAATTAGTATGAAAGTTGTCGGGCGGCGATATGAACAACTCGGTGAGCCGACTTCGTCCGGTAAGTTTTTGATCGGCGCGAAAATTTTGGAAATGTCAGATGAACATAAAGAATTTTATGAACACTTTTTGATAAACGGCGGCAAACTAACGCAAGGCAAAGTCTTAAAATTCGGCGTTGATCAAAGCTGAATCAAGAGTAAATTGTGGATGACTAATGATGAACGAAATCTTTTCATTTTGACTCAGGCGCGTTCTATTTGACTCAAAACCTTCACACAATTTGTTTTAACATCTATCTTTTTTTATTTTCTATCAACCTTAAATCTTAAATTGAGACCGATTCCATTGATTGTTTTCGGCAAACTTGCATCTTTTACAAAAAGATAGAAAATATCTGCTGAAAAGTTTTTGTTAAATTTTTTTCCGATCCCGGCAAACAGTTCGTTTCGCGTAAATTTGTGAGCCTGAAAATCGTAATACGGTTCGTCGGAAACAAAAGGAGCAAAAATCTCTTTTTTATTTTTTATTACGGGAACATTAAGTCGTAATCTGTTTTTATAACGAACCGAATCCTGACGTGAATTTCGCAGACGATATTCGATTTGATTGCGGTCATTCAAAGAAAAGTATTTCCATTTATTTTCCAAAATGACCGCAAACCGAAAGCGGCTCTCATAATCTCTTCTGTTTTTAATCGGCTGACTGCCTCGATAAAGCGCGTCCGGCGCAAAGCTAATGTATTTGTTGAGCCGATAACTAAATCCGATACCGATTCGCTCGTCAACCGGACGCGAAACATTTCGTCCGAAACGCAAAGTTCCGTTGATAGAAACCGTCATACGTTCAGACTCTTTACCTTTTCTGTCTGTTGATTTTTTTAACGGAATTGAAACAGAAGTTTCATTCCAAAACTGGAAATCGCTGTTGTCCGTTGTGGTTTGTGCGAATACTATGGTCGAAAATATAAAGATAAAAACAAACGCCGGCAAAATTAAATTTTTCATTGAATATGTAACAAATATGTTACAAACAAAATAATTGTTTTCAATGAAAATTACAAACCGAGAATAAATCCGCAAATAATGAGCGTAATTCCGAAAGCCAGAGGCAGAAAATGGTTCAGATCAATCATATCTACTTTTTTCAGCAGACGGTGGAAAACTGCAAATGAGGGTAGAGCGACACTTCCGACAATTCCGCCGAGAAATGCGCCGGGCAATGCACCGATTATTAAAATGATGATTCCGCCCGCGCCGCCCGCCATTATACCCCAAAACATACCGATGAAAGGCAGAAGAAGAAGCATTTTCAGCCACGAATATCTTTCTGTTTCGAGAACAATTTTCCCGATTACTTTACCTGAAAAAAAACCGACGACGGCAGAAATTATATTGACGATGGCGACAACTCCGAGAATCCATAAATCTTCGCTTCGCAGACCTCTCGAATCAATCAAGAAGCGCGCGAACATTGTCGCAGGCATAAAGATTCCGAGAATCAATCCGAATAATGAAAATGTTTCAACGCCGGAGAGCGGCTCTCTCATCATCGCCGCTTCGGTTTTTTCACGTTCCGAACAATACAAAAAATTTTCGCGGACTTTTTCGGCATTGGCGGCGAGAAGAAAATCTAGTCTTTGCCGGGTGAGTTCGTCACACTCATAGTTTGCAAGCGAGTCGAAATTGGATTGACGGGCAGCGGTTTTTGTATTTCTGAGTTCCATAAATCTTTCTCCAAATATTTGACGGCAAAATTTTTATTCGTTTGCGAATTGTTTGTGAATTTTTCTTCAAGTTGCGAAGCATTTGTAAATATTTTTTCAAGTTTTTCTTTCGCTTCAAAGTCCTTTAAAAGTTTAACAAATTCGAGCGACAATTTGCCAAGTATCTTTTTGTTTGAATTAAATTCGGACAATTCGGCGATAGTTTGCAAAAAATCCTGCCGCGCCAAAGTTTGATGAAAAAAAAGTCGCTTTCGGTTGCGCCTGTGTTGACAAATTGCCGCTATTTCGACATTTGAGTTTTTTGAGATGCGAAAAATTTCTTTTTCCGCGTTGGTTGATTTGTTGTTTTCAGCGTAAATTGCCGAAGTCAAACCGACGTATCGCTCAAAAGTTTCACGGAGATTGAAAATCGAGATTTGAGAATCTGTGTGTGGCAAAATTGCTTCAATTTGTTTCTTAATGGAAAAAATGCGTTTTTCTCCATTTATTGTAAGAAGCTGCGAACGATCAACACTCAGTTTATTCCAAAGCAAATAAATAGCGAAAGGAAACCACAAAATGAAGGCGAGCGTCGTATAAATCCAAAATATTTTTTCTTGTTCGAGTCGGCGATTTTGTAGAAAATAATAAACTCCGAAAGGCGCACCGCAAGCTAAATAAATTATTATCAAGTCCATTTGATTCATCATCAGAAAAATTTTGCAACGGTTATGCCAAGTGTATTCATAAATAATTTAAATTATTGAATTCGCAGTGGAGGGCAGCAAATGTCAGATTTGAAGAAAAAAAATTGGAACAAACAGAATTAAAAATCGTTATTACAAATTGGCAAAGCGCTAAAATAAATCTTTCGCTTTGCAGATTGCAAAAGTAAAAAATTGTTTTTGAACAAGACGGCAAAAAATACAAATCATAAACGTCTAAAAGTGGCATCAAAATTGCTAAGGAAAAAGCATCGGGAATAAAAAGTCCGTATATCTTGCATTCATAGTATTAGATTCATACAAGAAGGAAGTTGGAAAAATGTCAGCAAAAGCTAAAATTAAAGTTATCAAGAAAAATGAAGTAAAAGCCGTAGAAGCACCGGTTGTTGAGGAGAAAATTACAAAACAGCAAGCGGCACGTGAAATGGTCTCAACGGTTTCAAATTGGGTCAATGAATTTCATCAGCGACGACGATTTGAAACAAAACAAGCAATTGAAAAGTTTCTAATAAGCAAACCGCAAACAAACGGTGTGTAATCTTTCAATATTAAATGTGTTGAAACGCACAGTTTTCTTGCGGAATCAGTAAATTTGGAAAATCTTCTAAAGACGGTCGTAATTCGGCTGTCTTTTTATTTTTTTAAATAATTTCTATCCAAAAACGTATTTAACGAAGTCAATATTATACAATTCTATGTAATTCATTGTATAAAATGAAGTTGCTTATCTCTTGAGAATATCATTATTTTGACTTTAGCTTTTATTGTTAGAATTTCTCTAAAAATTAAATTTCTCCTTAAAATCAGCAAATCAATGTTAGGATTGTGTCAGAAAATAACTTAATTTTGTTACAATTTTTTTAACTGGATGGAGAAAATATTTATATGAAAATTGGTTTTGTGGTTAACGATATAGAAACAGAGCATCCGGGCTATACGACGACCCGGATTTCACAGGCGGCGCGTGAGATGGGACACGATTCGTGGACAATTTCGGTGGGGAATTTTGCCGCCAATACGGACGATCAAGTTTACGCGCGGGCGCGGATGACAAAAGCGAAAACACACAAAGACGGCGAAGCATATTTGGCGGATTTGTTAAGCAAAAAGGCTCACAATGAGCTTATCAAGGTTTCTGATTTGGACGTTTTAATGCTCAGAAACGATCCGGCGGACGACGCGGAAAGACCTTGGGCGCAGTCGGCGGGAATTAATTTTGGCGAACTTGCGCTGCGGCACGGTGTCATCGTTTTGAACGATCCGCGAACTTTATCAAGTGCCTTGAATAAAATGTATTTCCAGCACTTTCCGCCTGAAGTACGTCCGCGAACAGTTATCTCGCGCGACAAAGACAAAATCCAAAATTTTATTAAAAATGAAGGCGGCAGAGCGATTTTAAAACCGCTGCAAGGTTCGGGCGGCGCGAGCGTCTTTCTCGTCCAACCGGAAGGCACTGCTAATATTAACCAAATGATCGAAGCCATTACGCGCGACGGTTACGTTATCGCGCAGGAATATCTCGAAGCCGCTGTTAACGGCGACACGCGGCTGTTCGTCGTCAACGGCAAACCGCTTGTAGTTGACGGACATTATGCGGCATTTCGGCGCATCAGCAAAAAAGGAGATGCGAGAAGCAACTTAAGTTCCGGCGGCACAATCGACAAAGCGAAAATTACCGATGAAATGATCCATCTTGCCGAAGTCGTCCGTCCGAAACTCGTCGCCGATGGAATGTTTATGGTCGGTTTGGATATTGTCGGCAATAAATTAATGGAAATAAACGTGCTGAGTCCGGGCGGTTTGGGAAGCGCGCAGAAACTCGAAAGCAACACAAAATTCAGTCACGCCATTGTCGAAAAATTAGAGCGAAAAGTCCGCTACCGCGATTTCAGTCAGGATGACAATTACCGGCGCGGCAGAATTGATAATAAAACGCTGGCGACATTGTAAAAGTCCAAAGTCTAAAGTCCAATGTCCAATGTTTGTTTGTTTTTGACTTTGAACATTGGACTTTGGACTTAATGGTTACTTTCGCAGCCAGCCGAACAGAGCGTTAACCGTAATGTCGCGGTTGGTTTCATAAATTGCGCGTGTCAACTGAATTCTTTTCGAAATAACCTTGAATGCAATTTTCACACTATATATTGACATGCTGTTTGAATGAGTATAACGTAATTTTATGTCGTAATTTATTAGACTGGAGACATATAGATTAGCCATTAATTTATCCCGCCCAGCCTTCCTATTAACTTTTACGGTATTAACAGATTCCGCAAAAAGTTACCGAATAAGGAGAGCCAAAATGAAAATTTTTTTTTTACTTTTAGCCGGGTTATTAGTGTTTTGTGCGGCGAGCAACGACGCGCTCGCGCAGTCAGACGACCGTGATAATCCGATACCGCTTCGGTCAAATGAAATTACGGGGAATTTAAACGAACACAACGAGGAGCATTTCTACTCGTTTATCGCCGGTCCTGGTGAGTTGATAATAACAGTTGATGTTAAAGCGAAATCGTCAGATCAAGGACTGCTTAATTTTGAACTGCTCGAAAAAAATGCCGCAACTTCCTTAATCTGCTGTGAATTCGCGCAAGGCAACGACGGCGGAACAGGG